>NZ_JBFPKG010000052.1:0-52177 GCF_040948665.1 Paraburkholderia sp. BR14320 | reverse complement strand
TAGTTTTTAAAGATCGATCCGCCCAACCCGCTGCGCCTGAACCACCACTACCCGGCACCGCTTCGTTTGCGTCGCTGCTTCTGCAGCAGAGAAACGAGATTATGGAGAGCGGTCGACAACACGTCAAGCCCCTTCTGCGAATTTCTTTTGGGAGCAAAGACTCTCATCTCAATCTCATTGCCCACATTCACAAAAGACTCAACTCACGTCAGATCAAAAAAGAAGCAAAATTAGTTAGCCATCCGATTCAATCCGTCGAAGTCCGGAAACCCACCACCGCTCCCCAAGTTAAAGTTTTACCCCTCCTCGCCGTCAATCAGATCATCCCGCCACTTAAATTAGCTGCCGACTATGGACCATCCCGTCGACGCACACGTCGAGGAAACCCAGCGCGCCGCTGCATCGCCGGCGCTCGAGCCTGATTCGGTGCCGGTAGGCACGCCGCTGCCATGGCCGATCGTCGATGCCGACGGCACGCTGCTGTTCGCAAGCGCGACGACGCTCGCGACCGCCGACGAACGCGCCTTTCTGTTTCAACACTTCCGCCCGCACCGCGGCGACCTGCACGACCTCGGCGCACAACAACCGCCGGCGCCCACGGCCCAGCCTGACCAGCCCGCCGAGCTGACGCTGAAGGATATGCACCTTGAGATCGGCGCATTGATCGGCATGCGCTCGCAACTCGGCAGCGGCGCGCCGATGCACCCATGCCGCATCATCGGTTTCGCGCCGAATCATGCGCTGTTCGTCACGCCGCCGATCCAGCAGGGCCAACCGCTGCCGCTCACGCCCGGCGAGAACATCGAGCTCGTGGCGATCGCGAGTCAGGCCGTGTTCCGTTTCGTCTGCACGGTCGAAGCGGTCTGCCGCGTGCCGTTCGACTACGTCGTGTTGTCGAGGCCTGGCATGGTCCGCCGGCTACGCGAGCGCAAATCGATCCGCGTCCACGCGCATCTGCCCGTGCGGTTTGGCATAGGTGGAGCCGGCGACACGTACGAGGGCCTTGGCGTCGCCAAGGGCATCAGCGCGCTCGGCATGTCGTTGTGTGCGTCGTGGACACTGGGCGAGGTCGGCGACCGACTGCGCATCGCATTCCGGCTGAAGTCGGCCGAGTTCTATTCGCAGATCGAGACGACGGCAGTGATCCGCAACGTTCAGAAGGGCAAGACGCCTGGCGAGCCGTCCATGCATGGCCTCGAACTGGATCAACTCGATTCCGCTCAACAGATGGCGATGAAGGTCTTCGTGTTCGATCGTCAGGAGGACGTGCAGCACTGGTCCAACGGACTCCAATAAGCGCTCCGGCTGGCAAGCAACGCGCGCGCGAACGGAGCAGTCCGAGCTCTCTGCGCACACATCGATCAGCCGATCAACTCTTCAGGCGTCAACCGCCGCGCTCCCCACGCATTGGCGAGCATTTCGCAACGGCCGAGCCGTATCGCACCACGCTCGAAATCGACGAACACGACTTCGTCGGCGCCGGCCGGCCGCGCGGGTTCGTCGCGCGTGCGGCCGTCGGTCAGAATCCAGAGCCAACGCTGCTGGGCCGGCCGTCGCCGCGCGCAGCGCTCGAGCAAATGCGCGGCGCTCCGCGCGCCCGACGCGAGCGGCGAGCCACCGCCTCCGCCCACGGGCGCGAGCCATCGCTCGTTCCACCAGCGCGGCACGGCGGGGCCGAAGCGTACGTCAGCGCCCGCACCGCCGAAGCAGATCAGCGCAGCCTCGGCGCGCATCGCACTCGCACGGTCGAACAAGGCAGTCAGTAGGCCCTTCGCGAGCGCAAGGCGTTGCCCCGCCAGCATCGACCCGGAGCAATCGAGCACGAAGCAATGCAGCACTCCGCCGCCCGGCGCTTCGCGTGCGAAGCGCAGATGCTCGCGACGCAGCGTGCGCTCGCGCATCGCGGCGAGCGTCGGTGGCCATGCAATGCGCCGGCCCGGTTCGCCGCGCGACGTATCGCGCAAACCCGCTCTGACGCCTTGCGGCCATCGAAAACCGCTGCGCGAGTCAGCGGCGGCGCCCTTCCGATGGCTCAGCGTTTTTTTGCGTCGAGCGGAATGACGCCTTTGACAGGCACAGTCCCGGTCGGCTCGGGCGGCAGGTAGCCCCAGTCGGGGTCGGCGGAAGATGTCGCCGAATCGCCAGACGCCCCCCCAACGACTTCCTGCGATCGCGCCTCGCTGTCCGACTGACGCTGATTCGCAGGCTGCGAATCATGCTGACGCCGCCGATGAAGCAGCACCGCATCGGCGACGCAATCCACATGTCCGACCGTCACCACATCCCTCTGTTCGAACGCGGCCAGCGCGCGCGCCGCGCGCAGCATCACGAGGTCGGCGCGCAGGCCGTCGACGGCTGCGTCGATGCACAGCGCGCTCACACGCGCATGGACGGCGTCATCGAACGCAAGCAGCGGCAGCGCCGCGCGCGCCGAGCGAATTCGCTGCACGTATGAAGCCTGCTGCTCCGCATAAGAGGCACGAAACCCCGCGGGATCGAGATCGAACGCGAACCGCGCTTTGACGATCGCCTGTCGCACCTGCGGCTCGAATGCGTTCTGCAACTCCACCATCAGACCGAAGCGGTCGATCAGCTGGGGCCGCAACTCGCCCTCTTCGGGATTCATCGTGCCGATCAGCACGAAGCGCGCGTCATGACTATGCGACACGCCATCGCGTTCGACGGTATTCACGCCGCTCGCCGCCGCATCGAGCAACGCATCGACGAGCGCATCGGGCAGCAGATTGACTTCGTCGACGTACAGCACGCCGCGATGCGCCTTCGCGAGCAGCCCCGGCGAGAAGCGCACCGAGCCGTCGCGCAACACGGTTTCGATATCGAGCGTGCCGATCAGGCGATCCTCGCTCGCGCCAAGCGGCAGGTTCACGAGCTGCCCTTCCGGCAGCAGCTCGGCAAGCGCGCGCGCGGCAGTCGACTTCGCGGTGCCGCGGGGTCCGCTGATCAGTACGCCGCCCAAGCCCGGATCGATCGCGGCAAGCACCAGCACCTGCTGCAACAAGGCCTGGCCGATCAGCGCGGCAAACGGAAAAACCGGCCGCGACGCCGTGCCCGAAATAGAGCCCGCGCTGCCTAGGTCGTCCGTTCTTCGCATCGCTCCATTCATGTTTGTCTTCCTTCGATCTGCTGTTCGCTCGCAAGCAGATGCGCTTCCACCTGCGCGCGATAGTCGCCCGGCTGCTGCCACAGCCCTCGCTGCATCGCTTCGAGCAAACGCTCGCAGATCGAATGCAGCGCATGCGGGTTGTGCCGCTGCATGAACGCGCGGGTATCGGCGTCGTTCAGATAAGCATCGGCAACGAGCGCGTATTGATGATCCGCGATCACGCGCGCGGTCGCGTCGTAGCCATACAGATAGTCGACGGTCGCGGCGATTTCGGCCGCGCCCTTGTAGCCGTGGCGCTTCACGCCATCGAGCCATTTCGGATTGACCACGCGCGAGCGGATCACGCTCGCGATCTCCTCCTGCAACGTGCGCACGCGCGGCGCGGCAGGATTGCTGTGATCGGCGTGATAGACACGCGGCTGCTGACCGGCCAGATGCCGTACCGCCGCGACCATGCCGCCCTGAAACTGGTAGTAGTCGTTCGAATCGAGTACGTCGTGCTCGCGGTTGTCCTGGTTCTGCAGCACCACATCCAGCGCTGCGAGGCGCGCGCCAAACGCTTGATGCGCTTCCTCGCCCGCGCTCTTCTGCGCATACGCATATCCGCCCCACGCCTGATACGCGTTCGCCAGATCGGCGTCGGTCTGCCACTCGCGCGAGTCGATCATCTGCTGCAGACCTGCGCCATACGCGCCGGGCCGCGCGCTGAACACGCGCCAGCCGGCGCGCTTGCGCGCTTCCGCCGTGTCCATGCCGCGCGCAATCAACGCATCGCGTTCGCGCTGCACACGCGCGCGAATCGGATTCAGCTCCGCCGGCTCGTCGAGTTCGGCAACCGCCTGCACGGCCGCATCGAACAGATGCATCACGTTCGCGAACGCATCGCGAAAGAAACCGGATACGCGCAACGTGACGTCAATACGCGGCCGATCGAACGCTTCGATCGGCATGATCTCGAAGTCCGTCACGCGATGACTGCCCGGCGCCCACTTCGGCCGCACGCCGAGCAGCGCGAGCGCTTGCGCGATATCGTCGCCGCCGGTGCGCATCGTTGCGGTGCCCCAGACCGACAGGCCGATCGCGCGCGGATAATCGCCATGCTCCTGCAGATGCCGCTCGATCAGTTGCTGCGCCGATTTCAGGCCGAGTGCCCACGCGGCTTGCGTCGGCACCGCGCGCGTGTCGACCGAGTAGAAGTTGCGGCCGGTGGGCAGCACGTCGGGCCGTCCGCGCGACGGCGAGCCGCTCGGACCGGGCGGCACGAAACGTCCTTCGAGGCCGCGCTTGAGCTGCGTCATTTCCTGCGGGCCGCATGCGTCGAGGCGCGGCAGCACGTCGTCGCGCAGGCGTGCAATTACCTGTGCCGCTTGCTGCAGACTTTCGTCGGCTACAGGAACGGCCTGCGAACGATCCGCGTCATCGCAATCGACACCGCAGACGCCGCGCAACAGCTCGCCCGCGAGCACCTCCAGCCGCTCGCGCGTATCGCCGTAATGCCGCCACGGTGCATCGCTGATCCGCCGCAAGACATCAGGACGTGGGCCGTCCCATGCGGCGGCCCAATCCACGCTCAACGGATCGAACAGATGATCGATGCGCAGATCGCGCGCCAGCGCGTCGACGAGCCCAGCCTTGCCGCCCTGTCCATCGCCGACCGGAAAGCGCCCGAGCGCGAGCAGCGTATCGCGCCGCTGCACGCCGCGCGGCGACTGCCCGAACGTATGCAGACCATCGCGAATCTGCGCTTCCTTCAGCTCGCACAGCCACGCATCGACGCGCGTGAGCAGCGCGTCTTCATCGTCCTGTCCGTCGGGCGCCGCGAGACTCAGCTCTTCGTGCAGCCGATGCTCGACGATCGTCGTCAGAATCGTGCGACGCAAGAGCTTTGCGCGACGCGAATCGACCATCAACGCTTCGTAGTATTCGTCGACCTGGCGTTCGAGGTCCTGCAGCGGCCCATAGTTTTCAGCGCGCGTAAGCGGCGGCATCAGATGATCGATGATCACCGCCTGCGCACGCCGCTTCGCCTGGCTGCCCTCGCCCGGATCATTGACGATGAACGGATACAGATGCGGCATCGGTCCGAGAATCAGATCGGGCCAGCACGCGTCGCTCAACGCGACACTTTTGCCCGGAAGCCATTCGAGGTTGCCGTGCTTGCCGACGTGCACGACCGCGTCGATGCCGAACTGGTGGCGCAGCCAGAAGTAGAACGCGAGGTAGGCATGCGGCGGTACGAGCTCCGCATCGTGATAGCTCGCGTAGTCGCCTTGCTCGCGCGAACGCGAAGGCTGAATGCCGACGAACACCTGCCCGCAGCGCCAACCCGCGATCATGAAGCGGCCGCGCCGCAGCGTCGGGTCCTCTTCGGGCTTGCCCCAGCGCGCGTTCAACGCGTCGCGCACGCTCGCCGGCAATGCGTTGAAATGCGCGAGATAGTCGTCGAGCGCGAGACTTTGCAGAGCCGGACGCAGATCGCGGACGACCGGATCGTTGGTCACGCCCTCGGTCAGCCTGTTCAACAACGCGTCGCCGTGCTCGGGCAGTTCGCCGACACGATAGCCCTCATCGCGCAGCATCGACAGAATGCCGACCACCGATGCCGGCGTGTCGAGCCCGACGCCATTACCGATGCGCCCTTCGCTCATCGGATAGTTCGCGAGAATCAACGCGACTTTCTTGTCGGCGTTATCGAGCGAACGCAAACGGCACCAGCGGCGGCTCAGCTCGGCGAGAAAACGCACCCGTTCGAGATCGGGCTGATAGCGGACCACATCGACCTGGGTACGCGCACAGCGATACGCGAGACCCTTGAAACTGATCGCGCGCGTAATGATGCGCCCGTCCACTTCGGGCAGCGCGACGTGCATCGCGATGTCGCGCGAATTCAGGCCGTGGTTGTCTTTCAGCCAATCCTCGCGATTGCCGCCGCTCAGGATCACCTGGAACACCGGCGCGTCGCCGGCGAGCGCGAGCGGCTCGGGGTCGTCGATCGCGGACGCGGCGAACGCGGTCGTGTTCAGCACCAGCGCGACGCCATGTTGCGTGCACAGCGACTGCACGACATCGCGGCTCATCGCATCCTTCAACGACGTGATCGCGAGCGGCAGCGGATTGAGCCCTTGCGCTTCGAGCGCATCGATCAGCGCATCGAACACCGCGGTATTGGCGGCCTGCAGATGCGCCTTGTAGAACAGGATCCCGACGACGGGTGCGTCCTGCCGCCAGCGCGCCTGCCAATCGGCGACGGTAGGCGTATCGCGCTCGGGGTGATACAGCGACGCGGCCGGCAACGCGCGCGGCGGCTCGGGCTCGCGCCCCCAGCCGATCGCGCGATACGCGATGCAGCGCAAAAACGCTTCGGCGTTCTGCGGACCGCCCTCGCGCAAATAGCGCCACAACTGCTGACACAACTCGGCGCTCGCAGTGCTGCGCGCGAGCAGGTTCGGGTCTTCCTGCAGATCGCCGGAAAACATCGCGAGCGTTTGCTGTTTGCGCTGCGCGAGCGCGACGACCTGCTCGATGCCGTACGGCCAATACGCTTCGCCGCCGAGATGATCGACGACGACCACGCGCGCATGCTGCAACACGTCGTCCAGATAGAAATCGACCGAGGCCGGCTGACGCAGATACGTGACGTTCGCAAGCCGCACGCTCGGGAAGCCGTCGCCAAGACGCGGCACCACGCTCGCGAGCAGCGACAGCGTGGTGTCGGCGGAACTGAGCACGACGATATCGGCGGGCTGCTGATCGATGCGGATCACGCCCTGCGTATCGTCGACGAAACCGCCCGGCGTCGTGCGCAGCAGATGCATGCTGGTGCGCCCGTTATGCCGTCGCGTTCGACGTCGCGCCGAGCGCCGCGTCGAAAGCCTGTTGCAGCGCGGGTCGATCGAGGTCTTCTCCGATCAGCACAAAGCGGCTCGGGGCGCCGTCGCCGTTTTCGCCCGCCTGCCAGCGCAGGTCGAAGTAGCTGTCGAAGCGCCGGCCCACGCCCTGGATCACCAGACGCATCGCCGCGCCCGGCAGTGCCGCGAAGCCTTTGACACGGTAAATCGTGTGGTTTTCGACCAGCGTCTGCAACGCGGCGAGCGCCGCGTCGCGCGACGGCACCGATGCCTGCACGACGACCGAATCGAATTCGTCGTGATGATGATCGGGGTCGTCGGCGGAACCGTGGTGGTCGTGCCGCAGGTGGATCGTCTGCTCCGACGCCGCTTCGAGCCCCAGCAGCGTATGCAGGTCGAGCTGTCCCTGCTGCGCGCGCACGATCTTTACCTGCGGCGGAATCTCCGCGCGGATCGCGGCTTCCACTTCGTGCTGCCGCGCGTCGTCGATCAGATCGGTCTTGTTCAGAATCACCAGATCGGCGGCCGACAACTGGTCTTCGAACAGCTCGTGCAGCGGCGACTCGTGATCGAGATTCGGATCGGCCTTGCGCTGCGCATCGACGGCGACGGGGTTCTCGGCGAACTGGCCGCTTGCGGCGGCCGGGCCGTCCACCACCGTCACCACCGCGTCGACCGTGAAGCCGTTGCGGATCTGCGGCCAGTTGAACGCCTGCACGAGCGGCTTCGGCAATGCGAGCCCCGAGGTTTCGATCAACACGTGATCGAGTTCGTCGCGCCGCTCCGCGAGTTTTTCCATCACCGGGAAAAACTCTTTCTGCACGGTGCAGCACAGACAGCCGTTCGCGAGTTCATACAATTGCCCTTCGGTCTCGACGCCGTTTTCATCGCAACCGATGCCGCAGCCCTTGAGGATTTCGCCGTCGATGCCGAGTTCGCCGAACTCGTTGACGATCACCGCAATGCGCTTGCCGCCCGCATGCTTGAGGATGTGCCGCAGCAACGTCGTTTTGCCACTGCCGAGAAAGCCGGTGACGATCGTGACGGGAATCTTGCGCAATTGAGTTTGCATCGTGAGGTCCATCCCTTTGCGTTGCATCGGTCTGCCGCAAAGTCCGCGCATCGGTCGGCATCGGCTGGCGAACGGAGCGAATGAATCACGCGCACAGTACCAGCGATCACCAGACACGGGGACGAACGACGGCATTGCCGCGACAACGGAAATACAGAAAGCGGAACTGAGGTCATGAACGCGCCGCCGCATCCCCGCGGCGGTCGTTCTGCTTCTTCGGGCCGGTATCCGGGCTGGCGAAAGCGCCGCTTCCCCTTCCCGGCCGAGTGGTTTCTCGTCCAGTGGTGATATGTCGACGCGACCTTGCGCGAAGACATCGAAGCCGGCACCGCGGTGCCCGGCTATCAAGCCGGAACCGCTTTTCGCTTACCGTTGCGGGGACAGCACAGGTTAGCCGCTCTAGCGCAGATGGCTCCCTGTTTCCCGTTTAACCGCATGCGCACGAACGCGCACGCGAGCACCCAAAGTGCGTGCGAGTGTAGGCCCCCGGGCATGCGCAGTCAAGGAACGCAGGCCGCCGGAAAGCGTCGCCGAGGCTTATCTGGCAAGGCGCCATGTGCTATCGTATGCGCGCGTTTGGTGCCCGCACATGCACTCGCATGTGCAGTTAAACGGGAAACAGGCAGCGCGTCGCGCGTTCAACCTGTGCTGTCCCCGCAACGGTAAGCGACCTGCGGCGCGCGATTCGATCCAGCTTCGATTCCACCGTGCCGCGCATGCGTTTTTTGATGCCACTGCCCCGCGAATCCGCAGATTCGCAAACAAGGACGGGAAGGCGAAGCGCGTGAGGCCGCCAGCCCGGATACCGGCCAGACGCGGAGGCGGCGCCCCATGCACCCGTGCATCAGGTTGCGCCGCCGGCCGCCGGAATCCGCGGGGAACGGATGTGAAGGCGTAGAAACGTGGCATCGCGCGTTTCGTGGCGTTCTCTCTCTGAAGAATCCGCCGCGAGCCGCATGAGTGGCCGCGCCTGGATTCGCTGTATTGCATGACCTCTATATTCACTGCCGCGTGCACCGTCGCACGCCGCTCCTCTCCTCCCATCTCCGCATGGCATGCGCCATGCACGCCGCGATGACGCGCGCCTGGCTGATCGGCGCCGGTCCCGGCGACGTCGAACTGATGACGCTGAAGGCCACCCGTGCGCTCGCGCAGGCCGATGTCGTGCTGGTCGACGATCTGGTCAATCCCGACGTACTGCAGTTTGCACGCGCCAACGCGCAAGTCGTGTACGTCGGCAAGCGCGGCGGCCATCCGTCGACGCCGCAAGCGGACATCGTCGCGCAAATGCTCGGGCATCTGCGCGCGGGACGCAGCGTCGCGCGGCTCAAGGGCGGCGATCCGTTCGTGTTCGGCCGCGGCGGCGAAGAATTGCAGGCGCTGCAGGCGGCGGGTATCGAAGTCGACGTGATCAACGGCATTACGGCCGGCATCGCCGCACCCGCGACGCTCGGCATCGCGGTCACGCATCGCGATTACGCGCAGGGCGTCGTGTTCGTCACCGGCCACGGCGCCGGCAGCGGCGAACCGGACTGGGCCGCGCTCGCCGCGACCCGCATGACGATCGTGATCTATATGGGCATGCGGCGGCTCGGCGAAATCGTCGCCGCGTTGCTCGCGGCCGGCATGTCCGCCGATACACCCTGTGCGGCGATCGAGTCGGCGACGCGGCCCGAGCAGCGTCACGTGCTCGCGCCGCTGCGCGAGTTTGCCGAGGCGGTCGTGCGCGCAGGGCTCGGCTCGCCGGCGATCGTCGTGATCGGCGGCGTGGCCTCGCTCGCGCTTGCACGTGAAGCGGCGAACCGCGACGGCCGAGTCGATCACGAACAAGCTGCGAACGCGCTCAAAACGCTGAGCGTCGGCATAGGTTGCCGCTTGCACAGCGATGCCGGCGACATCGAAGCCGCCGTGCGCGCAGCACTCGGTTCGAATGCCTTCGAGCGGATCCGCACCATCGCGACGATCGACACCAAAGCCAACGAAGCAGGTCTGCTCGAATTCTGTTCACGCCATCAACTGCCGCTGCAACTGTTCAGCCGCGAGCAGATCGCGGCCGCGCCGGTCGCGGCGCCGTCGGCGGCCGCGCGCGCGCATCTTGGTGTCGACGGTGTGTGCGAACCCTGTGCGCTACTGGCGGCAGCAGCTTCGGTCTCCGCGACAATCGCGCAAACCGCACGTCTGGTCGTACCCAAGACCACGCACGCTGGTATCACCATTGCAATTGCGGCGGCGACCGACACCGCAGCCGGCGACGTAGCGCCCTTCCATCCCACCCCTCAAGACCAGGACCTTCGATGAAAACCGACCCCGAATCGCATCAACGCATGACCGAGCGCCGCCGCGAAGGCCACGAAAAGAAGCAGGCCAGCGCGACCGTCGAAAAAGGCCTGCTGATCGTCAACACCGGCACGGGCAAGGGCAAGAGCACGGCCGCGTTCGGCATGGCCGTGCGGGTGCTCGGCCACGGCATGCGGCTGGGCGTCGTGCAGTTCATCAAGGGCGCGCTGCATACGTCGGAGCGCGATTTCCTCGGCGCAATCGCGCAATGCGATTTCGTCACGATGGGCGACGGGTATACGTGGAACACGCAGAATCGCGAAGCCGATATGGCGACCGCGCGCAAGGGCTGGAACGAAGCGCGGCGGATGATCGAAAGCGGCGACTACCAGATGGTGATCCTCGACGAGCTGAACACCGTGCTGAAGTACGAGTACCTGCCGCTCGACGAAGTGCTCGCGGTGATCAAAGCGCGCGCGCCGATGCTGCACGTCGTCGTGACCGGACGCCATGCGCCCGATGCGCTGATCGAAGCCGCCGACCTCGTCACCGAAATGCGCGCGATCAAGCATCCGTATCGCGAGCAGGGTGTGAAGGCGCAGCGCGGCGTGGAGTTCTGAGCGATGTCCGCATCCCCCAAGGGGACTTCCTCCGCTGCGTGCCCCGCGCTGTTCATCAGCGCGCCCGCGTCGGGACAAGGCAAGACCACGATCACCGCGGGTCTCGCGCGCTATCACCGGCGGCTCGGACGTCGCGTGCGCGTGTTCAAGACCGGGCCGGATTTTCTCGATCCGATGATCCTCGCGCGCGCGAGCGGCGCGCCAGTGCTGTCGCTCGATCTATGGATGGTCGGCGAAAGCGCGTGCCGCAACCTGCTCGCGCAAGCGGCGCAAGAAGCCGATCTGATCCTGATCGAAGGCGTGATGGGCCTGTTCGACGGCACGCCGAGCAGCGCCGATCTGGCGGCCACGTTCGGCGTGCCAGTGCTTGCGGTGATTTCGGCGCAGGCGATGGCGCAGACCTTCGGCGCGCTCGCGTTCGGCCTTGCTCGCTTCAGACCACAACTGCCGTTTCATGGCGTGCTCGCGAATCGCGTCGGCTCGGCTCGGCACGCGCAGATGCTGCAGGAAGCGCTGCCGCCCGAACTGCGCTGGTGCGGCCACATCGCCGCGAGCGACGAGATCACGTTGCCCGACCGCCACCTCGGCCTGCATCAGGCCGATGAAATCGACGATCTCGAAGCGCGCCTCGAACGCGCGGCGGATACGCTCGCGTCGACCGCGCTCGCCGAACCGCCGCCGCCGGTCGATTTCGGCGCACCGTCGCCCGAAGTGCTGCCGCGTCTGCTCGAAGGCAAGCACATCGCGATCGCGCGCGATGCCGCGTTCTCGTTCATCTATCCCGCCAACCTCGCGCTGCTCGAAGCGCTCGGCGCGCGGCTCAGCTATTTCTCGCCGCTCGCCGACGAAGCGTTGCCCGCCGACACACATGCGCTCTATCTGCCGGGCGGCTACCCCGAACTGCATATGGCGACGCTCGCTGGCAACATGCGCAGCGCGGCATCGATCCGCGCGCACGTCGAGGCGGACAAACCGGTGGTCGCCGAATGCGGCGGCATGCTCTACCTGCTCGACACCCTGACCGACGCGCAAGGCAAGAGCACGCCGATGCTCGGCCTGCTGCCCGGTCACGCGAAGATGCAAACGCGCTTCACGTCGCTCGGCATGCAGCAGATCGACGGCCTGCACGGCACGCTGACCGGCCACACGTTCCATTACTCGAAGCTCGCGACATCGCTCGAGCCGCAGCGCTTCGCCACCCGCGCGCACAGCGACACGCCCGGCGAAGCGGTGTTTCGCGTGGGTCCGATTGTGGCAACCTATATGCACGCTTACTGGCCCTCCAACCCGGCTTTCACGGCCGCCCTCTTTCATGGCGAAGCCTTTTGACGACTCCGAGCGCGACGCGGTCTATCGCGCGATTTACGAACGCCGCGACATGCGCCACTTCGTGCCCGATCCGGTCGATCCGGCGGTGCTGCGGCGTCTGCTCGACGCGGCGCATCACGCGCCGAGCGTCGGCTACATGCAGCCGTGGCGCATCGTGCGCATCACCGATGCAGCGCTGCGCACGGGCTTGCGCGACATCGTCGAGCGCGAACGGCTCGCCACCGCCGACGCTCTCGGCAAGCGCCGCGACGAATTCATGAAGCTGAAGGTCGAAGGCATGCGCGACTGCGCGGAACTGCTGGTGATCGCGTTGATGGATGGGCGCGAGCGACACGTGTTCGGCCGTCGCACGCTGCCGGAGATGGACCTCGCGTCGGTCGCGTGCGCGATCCAGAACATGTGGCTCGCCGCACGCGCCGAAGGACTAGGGCTTGGATGGGTGTCGCTATTCGATGTCGACGCGGTGCACCAGCTACTGGCGATGCCGGAAGGCGCGCGGCCGGTCGCGATTCTGTGCCTCGGCCACGTCGATGCGTTCTACAGCGAGCCGATGCTCGAAACGCAGCGCTGGGCGAGCCGTCTGCCGCTAGGCGATTGCGTGTTCGAAAACCGCTGGCCAGGCGGCGAGCCGGCGCAGGAATAACCGACACGCGCGGCTCCGGCGACTCGAAGCTGCGTTATTTAGCGCTGCAGCGGCTCCATAGAATCGACGTTCGGCGCACCGCTCGCCTTGTCGATACTGAGCTTCACGCGCCAGTCGGCCGGCGCGTCGTACGGCAGCTTCGCAAGCGCGGTTTTCACGAGCAGCGGCAACGCATGCAGCGGGTCCGCGTCGCGATCCATATACACCGCACTGACCTTGTAGCGCTCGGCGCCGCTCGCATAGTCGAAAAAGCGCAGTGTCAGCGCGTGCTGATAGTTGCGCCCGAATAGCAGCGCGCCCGGACCGTCGCTGCCCGCGCCGCAATCGGCGGGCGCGCAATCCCCGCCGCCAATGCCGATCGACGCCGGCCGCGTGCTATACGCGATCGACAGCAGAAAATGCGCGGACTTGCCCGCCGTATCGACGAAGCCGTGTTTCGCCAACTCGTCGCGCAGCAGCTTTTCGACTTGCGGATGGTCGGCGCTGTCGTCCTGTGACTGCGTGCGCGCGAGTGAATAGGTCTGCTCGCCTTGCAGCGCAATGGCATGGTCGGCGCCGTTAGCGGAGGCGGTGTGCACGTCGGCGCTGAGGCCCGCGCAAGCGGTGAGGCTCGCCGCAGCCAGCGCGACATAGAGGTGAGCGATCTTCGCCATTTTCTGTTTTCTCTCTAGTCCATCGAATCCATCACAAGCGCATCAGGCGCGCGGTGCGCTGGTTTCATCGAGCGGCGCGTCGTCGAGCGCGGGCAGCCAGATCGTAAAGGCCGTCCCCTCGCCGGGCGCGCTGACGACTTCGACGCTGCCGCCGTGGCGCGTAACGACGGTTTTGATGAACGCCATGCCGAGTCCCGCGCCGCCCACTTCCGGCCGCACCGCCTCATGAAAACGGCGAAAGCGCTCGAATAGCCCCGCCTGCTGCTCCTTCGGGATGCCATAGCCCTGGTCGCGAATCGTGCATGCCACGCGAGCCGCCCCGCTGCCTTCGCGCCTAGCCGCCGGCTGGCTCGCGAAACTGCACACGATGCGCGTGTCGGGCGGACTGTACTTGACCGCGTTGTTCAGAATATTGACGAGCGCGCGCGTCATCAGTGAGCGGTCGGCGCAAATCCAGAGATCTTCGCTGGTGGTGTCGCCGGTTTCCGTATGCAGCGTGATGCGCTTCGCGTGCGCCTGCGGCCAGACCTCGTCGCTCGCATCGATGACGAGTTCGGTCAGGCTCAGCGGCTCGAGCACATACGCCTGCGACTCGGCGCGCGCCAGTTGCACGAAGTCGTCGGCGAGCGTGAGCGCGCGTTGCGCGTAGCGTTCGATGCGCTCGAGCACGCTGCGCGCGAGCGCCGGCTCGGTCCGCGCGCGCTCGATCTCGACCAGCGCAATGATCGACGCCTGCGGCGAGCGCATGTCGTGCGACAACAGCCGCAGCGCGTCCTCGCGCTGACGCTCGGCCGCATGCAGCGCCGACACGTCGACGAGACCGGCGATCCAGCCGGTCGTCTCACCCTGCGCGTTGGTGCAGGTCGCATAGCGCAGCAGATGGTCGCGCTCGTTCGAGTCGCGCACCTCGACACCCTGCGCCATCAGTGCCGCGAACTCGCCGCGCGTCGGATCGAGCGGCGCCGGCCAATGCGCGTGCGCGTACACGTTGCGCTGGTTGTCCGCGGCCGCGCCGGCATCGATCGTCTTCACGAGCGTGAGACCGCCGAGCACGCTTTGCATCGGCTGGCCCTCGGGCATCGGCGCGCCGAGCCCCGCGAAATGCGCTTTCGCCGCGTGATTCGCGATCAGCACGACGCCGTCCACATCGCTGACGAGAATCGGCTCCGGCATGCTGTCGAGGCTGTCCCACACGAAGCGCTTCATGTCCTGCACCCGTTGCGCGGCCTCAGCCATCAGCGCCATGTGCTGCGCGAGCACGTCGCCGCCGAACTCGCGGCGGCGCTTCGGCGTTTCGGGCAGCAGATGCGGCTCGTCGGCGAGACGTTGCAGTTCGCCGCGCAGATACGCCATCGTCATTTCGAGGCGTCGCCAGTTCCAGATCGGGTAGACGATCACGACGCCGAGGATCGCCGGCACCGGCGACATCCACAGCCTGCCGCCGTACAGCAGCAGCGCGCTGCCGGCCACGGCGAGCAGCACCAGCGCGCCGGTCAGCAATAGAGAGCGGCGCGGCGACAGCACGAGGAAGCCGCCGAGCAACGCGGCGAGCGGCGCGAGCGCCGCCGCGAACACGATCCACAGCGCGACCGGCTGGATCTCGCGGCCGGTCAGCAGCGTGTCGAGCACGTTCGCGTGGATGTAGACGCCTGGCAGCGGACCGAGCTCGCCCGACACCGGCGTCGCGAAGCGGTCGTACAGACCCGACGCCGTCACGCCGATCACGACGATGCGCCCGCGCAGCTGATCGGCCGGCACCTTGCCGGCGAGCACGTCGGCGAAACCGAGCTTCGCGTAGTTCGCGGCATTCGGGCCGAACGGAATCAGGAAGCGGTCTTCGCGGCCGTCGTCGCTGCCGCGCGCCGGCTCGGTCGAGCGACGCGGCGGCAGCCCGTTGCGCAGCCGCAGCTTGCCGCGTTCGACCGCGTCGGCGACGAGCACCGTCAGTTGCGGCCAGCGCGAGTGCTTGTCGCCCTGGAAGCGCGCGACGCTGCGCACGATGCCATCGCTGTCCACTTCGAAATTGATGTGACCGAGCCCGGCTGCTGCCTGCGCGAGCGGCGTGACGGGTTCATCGACGGTGCGCTCGCCGCTCGCATCGGGCGGCGTCAGCAGCACGGGCAGATAGGTCGGGCTCAGCGCGACGGCGTGGGCGAGCTGGGCGTCGTCGACGTTGGGCTCGGTGAACAGCACGTCGTAGATCACCGCGGCGGGTTTGGCCGCGGCGAGCTGCTCGAGCAGCCGCGCATGCACGCTGCGTGGCCACGGCCAGCGGCCGAGCGCGTCGATGGCCGGATTGTCGATCTCGACGACGACGATGTCGGACAGCAGCGGCTGCTTGCGCAGCTTCAGAAACTGGTCGTATACCAGCAGATCGATGCCGGCGCCGACACGCCCGAACGACGTTAGCAGGATCACCACGAGGCCGAGACAGCCAACGCTGAGCCACTCGATCAGAAAGCGCCGGCCGGCCCGCCGTCCGAGACGGGCGCGCGGATCGAGGCTCAGTCGCGTAGAAGTGGCGGGCAAGGGGCGATGTAATCCGGAACGGGAGGACGGACCGGGCAGCAAGCCGGCTCCGAGAATCTACCAGCGTCAGCGCGCCAGCGTAAAGGAGCGGACCGGGCTGCTCTTTTCGTAGAAGCGGCCGTTGTCGAACTGCTCGGCGACGATCGTCCAGTAGTAGACGCCAGGCGGCAGATCGCTGATCACGAGTTCGCCGCCCGCCAGATCGGTGCGATCGATCACGGGATGGCTTAGATCAGCCGTCTTCGCGAGCATGAAGCGAAAACGCGTCGGCACGTTGCTGTGGCTGACGAACCAGCGGAACTCGTAGTCGTGGCTACCCGCGCGCTGCGCGGCCGAAGCGTCCAGCCCGAGTTGGCGGCGCTCGAACGCATACACGTTCGGCAGGCCGTCGAGGCCGTTGCTATCGGTTGACGCGACACGCACGAAGTACGTGCCGTCGGGCAGATCGCCGAAGTCGGCGTGCGGCACGCTCACGCGTAGATCGCGTACCAGGTCGAGCTGATCGGCATCGTGCGAAATCTGCAGCCGATAGCCGACCGCGTGCTCGGCCGGGTTGACGTCGAACGCGACGGTCTTGCCGTCCTGCACGCGCGCCGGCCGCTCGACCGAAGGCGCCGGCAACAGCTGGAGCGGACTGCCGATCGCGCCGCCCGAGTGTGTGACGTTGCCGAAGCTTGCCTTCACCAGTTGCTCGGACGCCTGCAGCGGCCTGCCCGGCATCGGCGCGGCGCTCTGGCCATGCTGCTTGGCCGGATCGACGCCGACCGCGCCATCGAGCACCGCCACCGCGGTGGTCTGCGTGTCGCCGTTGTAATCGACGCGAAAGCGCGTACCGCGCACCCCGGCGACCACCGAAGGCGACCGGATCTGAAAGCGATCGTCGCGTCGCGTTGCATGCGTGACCTGGCTTTCGACTTCGCCCGAACGCAACTGGAAGATGCGATCTGCCGCGCCGGTCAGCGTGATGTGCCGCAGCCTCTCAATATTGAGCTCGCCATTTTGCGCGACCGTCACATACGAACCGTCGGGCAGTTCGAGCGTCGCGAACCCGTTCGCGCCGGTGCGCAAGTGATCGCCTTCGGCAAGCGTTTCACCGCTTTTCAACGGCAGATAAGGGTTTGTGTGGAACGCGTGCTCGACCGGACCGCTGGTCGCGACCACTCGCGCCGTGTCCGGATCCTGGCGCAGCCTTTGGAACGGCAAACGCAGCACGATGCCGGCCGGCATGCGGCGCGGCGCGGGCACGTGATTGAGCCTGCTCAACAGCGCCCAGTCGGAAGGGTCGGCCATGTAGCGGGCGGCGATGTCGTACAGCGTGTCGCCTTCGTGCGTGGTGTAGGAAGCGTAGACCGGCAGCGCCTTCGCACCGATCTTGCCGCGCGTGAGCTGCGCGTGCGCGAGCGCACTCCAACCGGTCGCGCCCGTTGCAATCAGGCAGGCCGCGGCAAGCCACGCGGCGGCGCGAAGGCCGGAGATAGCGCCGCTGCCCGACGCCGCCCCACCCACGCAGACCGTCACGCCTCCCCCGCTTCTTCAGTGGGTTCGTCGTCGGCGGTAGGTGGTGTGTCGGCTTCGATCCGCTCGAGGCGGTAGCCATAGCCGTAGATTGGCGTGAGCCGATAACCCTGCTCCGGGCGCAGACCGAGCTTGCTGCGCAGCATCGACACGTGCGTGTCCATCGTGCGCGACGGGATGTCGGTGGCCTGCTTCCAGATCACGTCGAGAATGTGTGCGCGCGACAGCGGCCGGCTCATATGCTGGAATAGCAGCAGCGCGAGCTCGAACTCTTTTTGCGTGACGGAGACCGGCGTGCCGCGCGCGACGACGTGCTTGGCGCTCAGGTCGAACTCGAAGTCGCCGAACACTTCCCTGGTCGCCGGCGGCTTCAGGTAATAGGCACGCCGCAGCAGCGAGCCGACCCGGGCGAGCAGCACCGCGCCCGACACGGGCTTGACGAGATAGTCGTCGGCCCCGATGTTCAGAATCGAAGTGATGTCGGATTCGCGGCCGCGGCTCGTCATGAACAGCACCGGCAGACGCTCGGACAGGCTCTCGCGCACCCAGCGGAGCACTTCTTCGCCGGACATGTCCGGAACGTTCCAGTCGAGCACGAGCAGGTCGAACGTCTGGCGACGCAACTGGCGCACCAGTTCGCGCCCTGCGCCATACGCATGACAGACGTGTCCAGCGGCGGATAGCGTTTGACACACAAGGTCGGCCTGAGCCGAATCATCATCGAGGACAGCAATTCTCATAACACCCCACAACGTAACAGCACCTTTCGCGGCTGACGGCCGGCGCACCGGCTGACGACCGGGATGACGACAGCGCCGTCGATCCGGCTTCCCATAAAATTCCGGCTGCTACTTTCTGACTAATGGTCCCTCGCCGTACCCCCGCCATGACGCTGCTTTCATGAAGCTGAATCAGCGCATAAATGTAATTACCATAGCGATTATGCAGGGCAGATCATGATAATCGAAAACCTTCTTTCATCCCGCTTACCGTGTACCGGCAATCCGTCGCGAAAAACCCTAACTGAAAACAATTGACGTGTTTCTTAGGTTCCTCCGGTCTGCCAGTACTGGGACGCACCCGGACGGACATCACAATGCGGACCGCAGACCCTTGCTGGAGCGGCCTTTCGGTCATGCCGCTTATCTGCCTTAAGATTCCTTTCAGGTACTCTTATTTAACAATTGCGTGTCCAGTATAAGAATAATCTCAGAATAAATCGTTTAAACATTGTTAGATTTCGTCTCGGGACGAGTTGTCATTTGATGCAATCATCTGCGCGAGCGCGAGACTCGCAGCCCTATTTTTGTATGAGGCGTTTCTACCTGCTTCACATTGACGAGCAGTGCGATGACGCAACGCGTCAAAAGTAGCCAGCGGGTGAGGCCCGGCGCAAGTGACGCGGGCAAAAAAATGCGGCGTTGCTCCTGTCGAAGCAACGCCGCCCAAAAAACACTACACACGCTCGCCGGGGTCTAGCCGCACGAGTCATGTCACGTTAGCCCGGCGCGAAGCCGTGCTCAAGATGAAAGAAATTCCTTTGTAACCGCTGCCAAAGTAGTAATTACACGTCGTCCGGAAGCGCACGAGGCGCAAGTCTTACACAGCGCGAGTTCGAAATTGGTATGAGTTGAAGCCCCGCGCGGCGGCCATTTACATACACAGACGTTTTGTTACAGTCCGGCCCCCTTTTGATGTTGCTGCAGCGCATCAGATTCCCCGCCTGCAGGCTGCGCGTTGCCTCTGCGTTGCCTCATTCGATCGTGAAGGCGCGCTCACCGCGCGCCCTCGATTTCCGGCATCGGCGCGAACAGCGCGTCGAGATCGTCGTCCGAGAACTTCGCGGCGCCCGCCGCGTCTTCCGCGAGAATGCTGTCGGCGAGCCCGGCCTTGTGCTCCTGCAGCTCGACGATCTTTTCCTCGATGCTGCCGGCCGCGATCAGCTTGTAGACGAACACCGGTTTGTCCTGCCCCAGCCGATGCGCGCGGTCGGTCGCCTGGTTCTCGGCGGCCGGGTTCCACCACGGGTCGTAGTGGATCACCGTGTCGGCGGCCGTGAGGTTCAGCCCCACGCCGCCCGCCTTCAGGCTGATCAGGAACAGCGGCACCTCGCCCTGCTGGAACCGCTCGACCGGCGTCACCCGATCAGCGGTGTCGCCCGTCAGCATCACGTACGGGATCGCCACTTCGTCGAGCGCCTGGGCGATCAGCGCGAGCATGCCGGTGAACTGCGAGAACAGCAGCACGCGGCGCCCCTCCTCGATCAGCTCGGGCAGCATCGACAGCAGCAGATCGAGCTTGGCCGAGCGCATCGCCCGCTCGCCGCCGCTCGCGGCCGCGCCGTCCGTGACGCCGCTCGCGGTGCGCACGAGCCGCGGATCGCAGCACACCTGACGCAGCTTCAGCAACGCATCGAGCACGATGATGTGACTGCGCGCGAGCCCCTGCGCGCTGACCGCCGCGCGCACCTTCTGCTGCATCGCCGTGCGCACGGTTTCGTACAGGTCGCGTTGCGCGCCTTCGAGATCGACCGGGCACACGATCGTCGTCTTCGGCGGCAGTTCCTTCGCGACCTCGTCCTTGCGCCGGCGCAGCGTGAAGGGCCGGATGCGGCGCGCGAGCAATGCGCGGCGCACGTCGTCGCCGTTCTTCTCGATCGGATTGCGCCAGCGTCGGGTGAAGTCCTTCTGGCTGCCGAGAAAGCCCGGCAGCAGAAAATCGAATTGCGACCACAGCTCGCCGAGATGATTCTCGAGCGGCGTGCCCGTCAGACACAGCCGATGCCGCGCCCGCAAGCCGCGAATCGCCTGCGCGGCCTTGGTGGTCGCGTTCTTCACGTACTGCGCTTCGTCGAGAATCAGCAGATGATAGTCGTGCTCGCCGAGCACCTTCTGATCGCGCCAGAGCAGCGCATAAGTGGTCAGGATCAGCTCGTGTGCGCCGATCTGCGCGAAGCGTTCCTTCCTGTGCGGCCCGTTGAGCGCCAGCACCTTCAAGTCCGGTGCAAAGCGGCGCGCTTCCTCGCGCCAGTTGTGCACCAGCGTGGTCGGCACGACGATCAGCGCGGGATGCGTGAGCCGCCCTGCTTCCTTCTCCGCGAGAATGTGCGCGAGCGTCTGCACGGTTTTGCCGAGCCCCATATCGTCGGCTAGCACGCCGGCCAGATCCTGTTCGCGCAGGAACTGCATCCAGTTCAGGCCCTGGTGCTGATACGCGCGCAGCTCGGCCTTCAGACCACGCGGCACCGGCACTTCGCGCAAGCCGGGTCCGGCCTGCAGACGGCGCGCGAGGTCGCGGATCGAAGCGTCGCCGCTGAACTGCCAGCGGCCGGTGTCATGCAGCGCGTCGAGGCGGCCGGCATCGACAGCGGGCACGCGCAGCGGCGCGCCTTCGGCAAGCGCGCCGCCGAGCGAATCGAACAGATCCACCAGCACCCGGACCACCGGCTTCAGTCGATCGGCGCGCAGCCGCAGACGCTTGTTCTCCTCGGTCTTCAGCTCGATCGGTTCGTCGTCGCGGATGCTCTCGAGCGCGCCAGACAGCCAGCGCCGGTCGCGCCGGAACAGATCGGCCAGGAGCGGCTCGAGCCGCACGTTGCGCTCGCCGACGCGGATGCCCATCTCCAGATCGAACCAGCCGTCGCCGGCTTGCTGCGCGGTGCCGTCGATCGAGTCGATCTCGATCACGTTGTAGCGGAACTCGGGCGCCATCGTCACGCGCCAGCCCTTCGCGACCAGATCCGGCACCGCGTCGTTGACGAACTCGGACCATGCGTCGGCATCGGGCAGACCGAGCATCGTGTCGGGCAATAGACGCGCCGCCTGCATATTGCGCGTCGGCACCTTCTGCAGACCGGTCTTGCGCAATTCCAGCAAGCGTTTTTTCTCGGCGTCGTAGCGCCGGCGGATGTGAATCACGTCGCCGCCCGGCAGCGGCACCAGCGTCACGCTGCTGTCGGCGTTGATGCTGACGCCGTCGTAGTCGAAGCTCGCGGCGGCCAGCTCGACCGCGGCGGACTTGCGCTCGGCGGCTTTCGCGGCCTTCGCGGCCTTCGCAGTTTTCGCGGCCTTCGCCGTCTTCATACCCTTCGCCGCGCCCGGCAGCGCGTGGCTGTTCAGCGTCAGCACCGGCACCGGCTCCACATCGATCACCCGAATCGCGGGTGCGTCGTGGGTCGGCGGCAGCGGCAGCTCGGGCGCGATCTCGCGCAGCACCGACGCGACGAGCGGCGCCTCGGCGAGCGAGATCGGCGGCATCGCGAGGTAGTCGGGCAATTGCTGGAACGGCAGCGACAGCGGCACGATGCCCGCCTCGTTGGCGACGCCGTCCACGTACCAGACCGGCTCGGTCGGCAGCACCATGCTCGCGCGCGGTTCGGTGCGCAGCACCGGGCGCAGGCGTTCGTCGGCGAGCGGCTCCCATTCGATGCGTCCGGGCCGGTCGGCGGCGCGCGCGAGCGGCGTCGGTCCAGCCTTGCCCGGCGCGATCCTGAAGTCGAAGAACAGGCGCCCGGTCGCGATCAGCTTTTGCAGCGTTTCCGCGCCGCTCGTGCCGCGCAGCACGAACTGGCCCAGGTCCTCGCGCGAGCGGCCAAGCCACAGGCCGCGCAGAATCGACAGGTCCTCGTCGGACACGAAGCGCGGCTGCCTGAGCAGCGCGCCTTCGACGTCGCCCCAGCTGTCGCCGACTTCGACGATCACGCCGTCCGCGTCGCAACGCGCGCGATGCAGCACGACCTCGTGGCGCAGATGAAAACGCGACCAGGTGAGCCGATAGGCGAGTGTCTCCTGCCTCGCGGCCTCCACCTTGCGGGCGGCATTTTTTTCGGCGGCGGCGGCGTCGGCCGCGCGGGCGCGCGCGCGAAAACGCTCGAGCCAGCTGACCAGTTCGGGCCGCACACCTGGAGACGAAGATGAAGATGGTGATGGCGCCGGCGGCACGCCCGGGACCGTGATCCGTCGCGCGACGAACACCTCCGACGTGGCCGGGTCGCTGTCGTCCTCGACCTGCGTGATGTGATCCATCTCGTCGTGGTAGTCGAGTTCCGCGAGCAGCAGCGCCGCGACGTGCTTGCAATTGCGCCCGACCGGGCACGTGCATTCGCCTTCGGCCCATGGCGAGCCGCCATCGGTCCAGAAACGGACCCGCGTCCGGTAAGGCTGCGGCTGCGAGCCCTGCACGTCGCCCGACAGCGTCTCTCCCTGCCATTTGACGTTGCTGATCGCGCCCACCGAGCGCGCCTTGGCGACGGTGCGCTCACCGAGCCATTCCGCAATGCTGTCCCGATCGAAGAAAACTGACGACATCCGCGTGCATTCCTGTTCAAACCGGCGAAGGCAAGCGCGTGCGGGTCGAACCGGTGCGACGGGCGACGCGCGCTCGCGACGCCCGGCCGATTTTGTCCAGCTGCGATTTGCCTGTGGTAACCGGCCATTTTACGCGTTGGACGAAAATCGGCGGGCCGGCCGATCGGGTCGGATTGAGAACGACCCGAACGAGCCGCGGCGCGGCCGCTTCGGCCGGTATCAGCGTCCTGGGCGGGCCATGCTGCTCCACACCCCGTCGCGCAGGATCAGCCCATGCAGCAACGCCGCCGCCAGATGCAGCAGCACCGTCGCGAACAACGCGAACGCGAGCCACGTATGCAGCGCGCGCAGCAGCGCGAACAGCGCGACGTCGTGCGGCGCGATCGGCGGCAGATGCAGCGGACCGAACAGCGTGACCGGATAGCCGGCCGCCGACAGCATCGCCCAGCCGATCAGCGGCATCGCGAGCATCAGCCCATAGAGCACGACGTGCGACGCATGCGCCGCGATTCGCTGCGGCTTCGACATCTGCGCGGGCAATGGCGGACTGCCGCGCTTCACGCGCACCGCGAGCCGCACCAGCACGAGCAGCAGCAACGCGATGCCGAGCGGCCGATGCAGCGCGACCAACGCATCATGGGTGCGCGACACCGTCGCGACCATGCCCACGCCGATGAACAGCATTGCGACGATCAGCGGCGCCATCGTCCAGTGCAATAGCCGCGCGAGCGGACTGAAGTAAGTGCGGTCGCGGCTCATGAGTGCTCTCCGTTTGGCTGGGTTCGATGGACCTCGGGATGCAACGCCTCCTCGCGCGTGCGGCGTTGAAACGACTGCGCGTAGGCGGCCGAGCGCGCGGCGAGCAGCGGATCGTCCGATGGCGCGATGCCGGCCGGCACGATCGTCGGATCGAAGTTGATGTCGCGGCAGGTGCCGTCTTCCTGCGAGGTCGTGCGTTCGATCACGAGCGTCCCCGCGTCGATGCGCTGGCGGTCGTCGGGCCATTGCAGCGTCGCGTCGTTCGTCGGGTCGCCAGGCTGCGCGACGGTCAATATCAGATGCCAGCGCAAGGGACCGTGTTGCAGACGCTCGTCGAGATCGGCGGCGAGGAAGTTCTTTTCGGCCTGCTGCGCCGCGGTGACCGGCGCGTACGGCGTGTCGGGCACGACGGCCCAGCGCACCGCGCGCGTCGTGCCGTGGGCATCGGTAAACAGAAACGCGTCGATGCCGTAGTACGCGGCGTTCGCGAGGCTCGACGACGGCGCGTGCGACTTGACCCAGCGCTGGAACGGCTGCGTTTCGGGATTGGCCGCGTAGAACGCCTTCAATCTGGCGGGGTCCGGTTTGCCGGTCGCGGGGTCGGGCTTCGAGGCCAGCAACTGCTGATAAAACTGCGCGGGCGTATGCACCGCGAACACCGGCGTCGAGTTCATGCCGGTACGCCACTGTTCGCCGTCGTGAAGCTGGAACTCCAGCGCGAGACTGCGCACCGGCGAGCTCGTATCGGGGGCGGATGGGTTACCGCCGGGCACCGCGAAGCGCCCCGTCACCGGCGTGCGACCCGGCGCGAACACTGCTGCGTGCGACAGCGCTGCGCCATTGCCGTTGCTATCGAAATAGCCGTCCACGCATAGGCCTTTGGCGTGATTGCGTCGATAGCCGGGATGCTGGCCCGCGACTGCTTCGAACGTATCGATGATGCGCGGAGCAGTCAGACGCGCGGGCGTGAGCCAGCCCGCGGTGTAGGCGAAGCCGCCCGCAAGCGCGAGCACGACCGCGCCGATCGCGGCGAGCCGGCATGGCACGCAGATGGGCCGCGGGCCGGAGCCGGCGGGATGAGGTTTGGGTCGGGAGGGTTGTGTCACGGGGACTCCTTGCCGGATGGATACCAACGTACGGGCAAACACGCCGCGCTACGATCTATTCCATCCGGCACCGGCGCGCCCGTTCAAACCCATTCGCGCGCCGGTAGCCGATGCTTCAACGGGTGCCAACAGCCGGCGCGCCCGAGTTCGCGACGTGGCTCGCGGCGGCCGCCGTTTGCGCGGCAAGCGCCATCTTGTGCTGCTCGACCTGACGCGCGAACACGGGACTCACGTCCGGGTACGATGTGTCGGTGATGTAGTCGAGACCGTTCTGCTGCGCCTCGATCAATTCCTGGTACACCTGAGCGCGTGTCTTCGCCTGCGCAAACGCGCTCGACGAAGCGGCGAGAACGACGAACGACAAAGCGACGAACGAAAGCTTTTTCATGATCGACTCCAGTGAGTGTTGTGCGGGTTCGCACCAGGGAGAACCACGAGTCGGCGGCGTTTATTCCTGTATTCGCCGCGTGAAAAAAACATCGCCGGCGCGGGGAATAAATGCCCGGGCGCCGGTGTTTGTCATCGATAGCAGTAGTCAACACCGCGCATCATCATGACCTCGACTCATCGCCCGTCCGGCACTCCTCCGTCCGAAGACGACATCCAGGCCTATGCCGACGGCACGCTGACGCCCGAACGTGCCGCGGCGCTGCGCGACTATCTCGGCAAGCATCCGGCGGAAGCGCGGCGTGTGGCCTTTTACGACCGCTTGAACGCACAGATCCAGGCGACCTTTCAGACCGCCGAGGAGCCCGCGCATGAGCACCCGCGCGAATCGCGCCGGCTCCGCATGCGTGTGCAACCGGCCGGTCCCGCGCGCCGGACGCTGGTCGCACTGATAGCCCTCGCGCTGATGGTGATTGCCGTCAGCGGCTGGCTCACGGCGGCTCAGGTGTCGGCACAAGCACTCGACAACGCTGCCGTGATGGCGCTCGCCGAAGCCAGCGCGCGACCCTTTTCGTCGGCATCGCCGACGCGCGTCGATCCCGCCGCGCCGGATCTCGGCTCGATCGGCCTGCGCCTCGTCGGGCAACGCGTGCTGCGGCTCGGGCCATTGCAGCGCGTGGACGAGCTCGTCTATCTGAACGGCGATCAGCAGCCAGTGGTGGTGCTGTCGGCGGCGGCGCCGTTTGCGCGCGAAGAGCCGCAGTGGGCCGCGCGCCGCGTCGGCGAGTTGCGGCTGCTGACGTGGACCGCTCGGCGCCAGCGTTTCGTCGTCGCGGGCGATGCGCGCACCCACGGCCTGATGCGCGCCGCCGATGTGATGACCGCGCGCTGACGCCGATATCCGCGGCCTGTGCGGAATAAAATGCGCTGAAAGGTGTTTGCAGTGCGAGCGCATCGTGCGACGGAAGCTTCCGCGACCGGCCCGGCGCGTATCGATACCGACGCGAGTGAAGCCGATGCCACCCCCACGCCCCCTGAACCGGATCGACCATGGATGTCCGTGACGAGCTGATCGAGCATGTGCCGCGTCTGCGGCGCTATGCGCGGGCGCTGATCAACAATCGCGAGCTCGCCGACGATCTCGTGCAGGACACGCTCGAGCGCGCGCTCGGCCGCACCCGTCTGTTCCAGCCGGGCACCGATCTGCGCGCATGGCTGTTCAGGATCATGCACAACGTGTTCGCGAATCAGGCGCGCAGGGCGGCGGCGCGCGCGGTCCATGTCGCGGTCGACGACGACAGCATCGCCGAAAGCGAGCTCGCGGTGCCGTCGGGTCAGACGCGTTCGCTCGAAATGCGCGACCTCGATTACGCGCTGCAGCGGCTGCCGGTCGAGCAGCGCGAGGTGGTGCTGCTGGTCGGTCTCGAGGAGATGAGCTATGCCGACGTCGCGCTCGCGCTGAACATTCCGATCGGTACGGTGATGTCGCGGCTGTCGCGTGGACGCGAACGGCTGCGAGCTTTGATGGCGGGCGCCCAGCCCGGTGCGAAATTACAGGTGGTGCGATGAGCGAGCCGCAAATGCCGATCGGCGAAGAAGACTTGCACGCGTACGTGGACGGCACGCTGTCCGGCGAGCGGCGTAACGAGGTCGAGCGCGCGCTCGAACAGAATCCGGAGCTGGCCGCGCGCGTCAGCGATTACTTTTCTCTCAATGGGCTGCTTCACGATCGCTACGACCGGGTGCTCAGCGAGCCTGTGCCGATGCGTCTGCAGACCGGCGCGCCGCGCCGCGCGCGAGCGGCCGCGAACTGGCCGCGCTACGCCGCGCAGTTCGCGGGCATGGCTGCCGCGCTCGTGCTCGGCCTGGGCATCGGCATGCACAGGAACGATCTGATTCCACCCGTTGCGATCGATCGAACCGATACCGGGGCCGACACTCAAGCCGGCAATCGTGCTGTCAGCGCGAATAGCGCCGAGGGTTTCGCGCGCCGGGCGGCGGTCGCGCATGTCGTCTACATGCCGGCGATCGATCGGCCGAGCGACATGAGCGCCGATCACGAGCAGGACTTCGTGCAATGGCTCGCGAACCGGCTGGGCACCGAGGTCCATCCGCCGATGCTGTCGAAGAGCGGTTTCATGCTGTCGGGCGGCCGCCTGCTGCCCGGCGAGGATGGTCCGACCGCGCAGTTCATGTATCGCGGACCGAACGGCGAGCGTGTCACGCTGTGCATCTCGCATCGTCGGGAGAACGCGAATACGACGGCGTTCAAGCTGTATCAGGCGGGGCCCGTCAACGTGTTCTATTGGGTCGACGGCGATTTTGGCTATGCGGTGTCGGGCGGCATCGATCGCAACGAGCTGTTGCAGCTCGCGCATGATGTCTATGCGCAATTGACGGGCGCGGCGCCCGGTTAAAGCGGATGCCGTGCGGCGCCGCGCGGCTCGCGCATCAACGTGGTGTGTTCGTCTTCATCTGCCCCGGCAGGACCGCGTCGTCGCGCGCGGCGCCGCGAAGTTCACGCGGCGTTGCACCCAGCAAACGCGACATCCAGTGCGCCATATGGCTCTGATGCGCAAAGCCCGTCTCGAGCGCGATCTGGCTTGCGCTGAGGCGTCCTTGCAGCAGCAGCGTTCGCGCGCGCTCCACCCTGCGCTGTACCACGTACTGATGCACGGGCACACCGAGCGTATCGCGAAACAGCGCCTTGAAATGCGGCACGCTCAGTTGCGCCTGGGCGGCGAGCTCGTCGAGCGTCAAACGCTGATCGAGATGCGCGTCGATAAACTCGATCACGCGCGCGGCCGTGCGCGGCGCGAGCGTACGCCGCCGGTTGTCGGCCACCGGTTCGACCCCGATCAGACGCACCAGCATCGCCGTGCACAGACTTTCGGCGTACAGCGGATCGGATGCATCGTCCGCTTCGAGCTCCGCGCGCAGCGCCCACGCGAGATGCTGAAAGCGCGGATCGCGCATCTGGAAGCGCGGACGCAGCTGCGCGTCGGCCGATTTCAATGCGAGTTGCTCGACGGTTCGTCGCGCGAAGTCCTCGGCAAACCAGACGCTGAAAATCGTGCAGGCGGCATCATCGCTCCACTGACCTTCGAGCCCCGCGGGGATCACATCCGCGTCGCCGTGCGCCTGAATCCGCGTGTGTCGGCGCGCATCGCACAGACAGCGCGCGGTTACCGGCGCGCCGACGTGCACGCCCACGCGGTGATGGACGAACGCCGGCATCCGATGCAAACCGGCCGACACGTTGACCAGCTCCGCACCGAAGCCTTGCCAGCCGAGCGCCCTGCTGGTGCGCACGGCGATGCGCGAGCCGCTGTGCGGCGCAAGCACGGAAATCGGGGTGACCGCGTTCATCGCTTGTCTCCTGAATGACGGCGAGAAGCCTGCATTGTGCGGCGTTTTCGGCGGCTTCGCAGGCGTGACGGAATTTCGTAGCTCGCCAACCGCCGACGCGATTCGCGCGACCTGCGCGGCATCGCCGTAAAAAGATCATCCATATCTGCGCAAAGTCATCCGGATCTGAGCGCCTCGCGGACGACGCGTCCCTACCATCACGCCATAGCGATCCTCAATAGGAGCACAACGTGTTCGTCATTTTCGGAGCGGCCGGTCACGTGGGACAGGCGAGCGCAGCCGCCTTGCGTCGCGCGGGCCAACCAGTACGCGCGGTGGTGCGCGACGCAACCCAGGCCGAAGCACTCGCGGCAATCGGCTGCGAGATCGCGCTCGCCGACCTGAACGACGCGGAGTCGGTCACGCGCGCGATCGACGGCGCGCAGGCGGTGCAATGGCTTTGTCCGGTGCCGGGAGCGCATGACGATCCCGCGGCCGCCATGCGGCGCATCATCGATGCGGGCGTCGCGGCCTTGCGCACGGCCGCGCCGCCGCGGCTCCTCGCGCTATCCGACTACGGCGCCGAACACGCGGACGGCACCGGCATTACGACGCTGTTCCACTACCTCGAAACGCAGTTGCTGCGCAACGTCACGTCGCCGCTGATCTTGCTGCGCGCCGCCGAGCACATGCAGAACTGGGCGCGGGTGCTGCCGGTCGCACTCGGCCGGGGCGTGCTGCCGAGTCTCCATGATCCGCTCGACAAGCTGTTTCCGACCGTCGCCGCCGAGGACGTCGGCGAGCTTGCCGCGCAGTTGCTGCTCGACGATGCGCCGCTGCGCGCGACGCCGCGGGTGGTCAGTATCGAAGGGAAAGAGCGGGTGAGCGCGCTCGACGTCGCGCGCATCCTGGCGGAACTGTCGGGGCGGCCGGTGATCGCCCAGCGGGTGCCGCGCGACGAATGGCGCGGCGTGCTGCGCGGCGCCGGACTCGGCGATCGTCACGCGCAACTGATCGTCGATCTGTACGATGCGCACAACGCTGGCCGCATCGACGTCGAGGCGAACGCCAGCGAGCGACGCTTCGGCGCCACGACGTTGCGGCAGGTATTGGAGGCGCTGCTATCGCGCGTCGGCGATATCCAGGCGGCGGCGCGGTGAGCCGCATGGAGGTTCGGCGAACGGACGGCGTGGCGCGAGCAGCTGCGAACCGAGACTCACGCGCCGAGTGCTGGCTGCGCGCGGCGATAACGCTTTCGAGCCTGATCGGCTGCCGCGCGCTTGCGGACCTGCTCGCCGCGATTCCCGACAGCAACGACGATTTCGGCGTGTTCTAGGTGGCTGGCGTTCCGGCTTATTCGTTCTCGTCGAAGTAATGGCCGAACTTCAGCTGCTTCGTGCGGATATAGCGCTCGTTTTCCTCGCGCATCGGAATTGCGAGCGCGACACGCTCGCACACCGGAATGCCGTGCTTCGACAGCGTGTCGAACTTCTCGGGATTGTTGCTCATCAGCCGCACCGACGTGACCTTCAGCGTGCGCAGGATGCCCGCGGCCGAATCGTATTCGCGTGAATCGTCGGGCAGGCCGAGATCGAGGTTGGCTTCGACGGTATCGCGCCCCTGCTCCTGCAGCGCATACGCGCGGATCTTGTTCGACAGGCCGATGCCGCGTCCTTCGTGGCCGCGCAGATACAGCAGCACGCCGCAACCTTCAGCCGCGATATAGCGCAGCGCGAGGTCGAGCTGCTCACCGCAGTCGCAGCGATAGGAGCCGAGCACGTCGCCCGTCAGACATTCCGAATGCAGGCGCGTCAGCACGGACGACTGGTTGGCGACATCGCCCATCACGAGCGCGAGATGTTCGGCGCCGCTGTCGACCACGCGAAACACATAGGAAGTGAACGTGCCGTAGCGCGTGGGCAGCGTGGCGGTGGCGTCGAGCACGACGCATTCGCTGGTGACGGCGCCGTCCGCTGCGGGCGATGAATCCTGAGACGTGAGCATGGCGTTGAACGATAGTGCTGGCATGAACCCGGTCGAGCCGGGGATAAGGGTTGGACTGCGAGTTTACCGCTAATCCGCGCGCAGCACGTGGATGCCCCTTCGCAGCCACTGGACGCTGCGCCGCCACAACCTCCGCGAAGCACCCGTCGAACCCGCCAATTCAGCAGGCATTCTCCGGCGCGCCCCAGATATTCCTGATGTACCGCGGGCGCACGTCGCGCCTATACTGGAATCGCCTGTCCCTCACGACAGTGCGCCACTTCGGCGTGCTGCATTGCGAAACGGAGCGCTCCATGACAAGCGTTGCACAGCTTCTTAAAACGAAACCGAACTCCTCCGAGGTCTACACGATCGGCGCCGACGATTCCGTCTATGAGGCAATCCGGTTGATGGCCGAGAAAGGCATCGGCGCGCTGGTGGTGACGGACGGCGACAGCATCGCCGGCATCGTCACGGAGCGCGACTACGCACGCAAGATAGTGCTGATGGACCGCTCCTCGAAGGCGACACCGGTGCGCGACATCATGAGCAAGGCGGTGCGCTTCGTGCGGCCGGACCAGACGACCGAAGAGTGCATGGCGTTGATGACCGAGCGGCGCATGCGTCACCTTCCGGTCATCGAGAACGAGCGGCTGATCGGCATGGTGTCGATTGGGGACCTCGTGAAGGACATCATCGCGGAGCAGCAGTTCACGATCCAGCAACTCGAGTTCTATATCCACGGCGAACGGCTCTGACAGCCAGCACGGCTTTCGCTGAACGAACGCGCCTCGATCATCCGCGCGGTAGCGGAAGCAAAAAAAGCCCAAGCCTCGAAGAGCTTGGGCCAAGCTACCTTGCGGCAGCGGAGGTTCCTTCGGAAAGAGGAACGCGACGCGCGCACGGATGACACGCTTGCGGGTGCATGGGTGCGGCGCGCTCGGTTGAAACAGTACCTGGTATGAAACGCCGTGCGCTCGCGAAAGCGGCGCACAGCGTGGTGCCGCGTGCTTACCGGTTAGCGAACTCAGTTACCGAAATACACGCTCTTCGGGCCGCTCGTCGGCTGCGGCTGCGTCGGGCGACCCGCTTGCGTCGCGCCGCTCATCGGCGCGCCGTAACCGCTGGTATTAGCGGTGGGCTGGGTTTGCGCGACGGCCGGATTTTGCGCCTGGACGCGCTGTTCGGCGGCCTGGACGTCAGCCGGATATTCCGCGTCGTTCGAGGTCGACGGGTTATAGCCCGCGCGCTCCAGTTGGATCAGTTCGTTGCGAACCTGGGCGCGGGTGAGCGGCTGTTGGCTCGATTGCGCGAACGATACGATCGGCGCGGCGGCAACGGCTGCAATGGCAACTGCCTTGATCAGCGATTTCATGATGACTTCCCTCCAATGTGGTTTTATCTGCATCGCCAACACCGTGGTGTTCAGCGAATAAGTTCAGTCTAGTCACCGCATGAGCAAGGGAAAACCCTTAATTGCGAGATAGAAAATTGTGCTGTTCGCAACAATGCCGGGGAATATCGAGGAGTCGATTCGCCCCGCATGATGTTCCGGGCAACAATTGTCCGGAACATCCCGTGGGCCGCCGAAATGTCATGCGCCCGAATGCGGAATCGTCAGTAGCTTGCGCGGGCCGCTGACGAACGCGCTGCCCGGCTCGAAAAATCGCAGCGGCCGGTGCATCTCGCGCGACAGGCCAATGCGCGTCGTCACGCCGACCGGTGCGTCGCCGGTTTCGATCACGCCGATCCAGAGCCCGCGTCCCGTACACAGATCCTGGCCGTCGAACGCCTGGCCGATGCCGAATGCCACCGTCAGCCGGCCGGGTCCGCGGGCGAGATCGCGCAGCGGCACGCCGGGGCGGCGCGCTTCCATCAGCGCGAGTCCTTCGAGCGGTTCGATCGCGCGCAGCAGAATGCCGGCGCCGACCTCCTCCGCTTCGGACGACATGTTCAGCATGTACGACACACCGTAGGTCAGCCGCACGTAAGCGTGACCACGGGCGAGAAACATCGAGCCGTTGTACGGACGCCGTCCGATAAACGCGTGGCTCGTCGAATCGCCGAGCGGATACGCCTCGGTCTCGACGATGCGGCCGCTCAGGCGTCCTTCGGGGAGATCGTGCACGAGATATTTGCCGACCATGAAGCGCGCGAGTTCGACCGTATCGACCGGCAGATCGTCGCGGTGTAAAGGTCGGATCGGAAGAGCTTCGTTTCGCATGGGCTGGATATCCTTAAGTCGGTGCTGAAATCCCAGGTCATAGACCGGTTGCGATCTGCAAATTCGTTGTACCGACGCCTCATTTTCTGCGTCAGCAAGTCAACATGGCACCAATTGCTGTATCGTGTGCTTCCGGCCGGTCACACGGCCGTTTGCATGTCTTGCGCGCGCTTCGCGGCTCGCGGAAACGTGCGTGTCCGCTGCAAGTGTTCGCATGGCTGCTGTACCTGTTCCATTCGCATTGAATCCCGCTGTACCCGCTGATGTAAAAAAAATCGACCCCATCCGGGGGATCGACGTTCTACGACAATAGGAGATGGTTGAATGAAAGCATTCTCGGCAATCAAGGTGATCGGCGGCGCGCTGGTCGTTTTCGCTTCCCTCAACGCGTACGCGCAAAGCAGCGATGCAGCTGCGACCGCAGCGCCGGCGGCAGCGGCACCGACCACCAAGGAAGTTAAACAGGCTAATCGCGCTCTGCAGAAGAAAGTCCGCGCGAAGCTCGCACGTACGAAGGGCCTGACCGTCGGCAACATCACCGTGCGCGCACGCAGCGGCGCGGTCACGCTGGAAGGTTCGGTGCCGGAGCAGGCTCAGATCGAAATCGCGACGAACGCCGCTCAGGGCGTGGAAGGCGTGACGTCGGTGAAGAGCGCACTGTCGATCCGCGCAATCGGCCAGTAAGCCGGTCAAGCAGCTGAAGAAGTAGCGGTAAAGCAGCAAGCTGGCGTCGACGGCGGAAAGCTCCGTCGCGACGCCAATTCCCCTCCGATCGGTCGCTCGACACGATTGCCCCCGGCGCGGCCGTCACACCGCCCGACGAGACGAATCCCCCATGCCCTCGAAACCACGATATGTTGAACGGACGACTCCGTGCAGCACGGGTTGTCGCGACGATTTCTCCCTTATAATTTAATGGCTTAAGGTCGATCCTTAAGACATCACTTCAAGTTCATACACGCACTGAAAGGAAGGCCGCATGACTTCGCCGGCGACCGTCTTGCCCCGTTGGACCCTCGTCGCGCCGATCATTGGCTGGATCGTGCTCGGTGCCGCCTATGCGATGCCGGGCAATGCGCTGCTGCTGGCGCTGGTCGGCGTTTCGCTGTGCGCGGCCGTGTTTGCCGCCGTCCATCATGCCGAAGTGGTCGCGCATCGCGTCGGCGAACCGTTTGGCACGCTGGTGCTCGCGATCGCCGTCACCGTGATCGAAGTGGCGCTAATCGTCTCGGTGATGCTGACGTCTGGTCCTGAGAAAGCCGGTCTCGCGCGCGATACGGTATTCGCGGCCGTGATGATCGTCTGCAACGGGCTCGTCGGGCTATGTTTGCTGGCGGGCGGCATCCGCCATCTTGAACAGGACTTCCAGAGCCGCGGCGCGGCGGCCGCGCTGGCGGTGCTCGCATCGCTGTCGGTGCTGACGCTCGTGATGCCGAACTTCACGACCACCAGCCCCGGGCCGGTCCTGTCGCCGTCGCAGCTCGCGTTTGCCGGTGTGTCGTCGCTGGTGCTGTACTGCGTGTTCGTGTTCGTGCAGACGGTGCGCCATCGCGACTACTTCCTGGCCGGCGTGCCCGACGAAGACGTCCATGCCGAGCCGCCGGGCGCGCGCCTCGCAGCCATCAGCGGCGTGCTGCTGATGGTGAGCCTCGTCGCGGTCGTGCTGCTCGCGAAAGTGCTGTCGCCGGTGGTCGAATCCGCGGTGCTCGGCGCGGGCGCGCCGCCGGCGGTGGTCGGGATCGTGATTGCGTCGCTGGTGCTGTTGCCCGAAGGGCTCGCGGCGTTGCGCGCGGCACGCGCCGATCGTTTGCAGACCAGCCTGAACCTCGCGCTCGGCTCGGCGCTGGCAAGTATCGGCCTGACCATTCCCACCGTCGCCGGCGTATTTCTGTATATCGGTCAGCCCATCGTGCTCGGCATCAACGGCAAGGACATGGTGCTGCTCGCGCTGACGCTGGTCGTCGCCACGCTGACGCTCAGCACCGGACGCACGACGATTCTGCAAGGCGCCGTGCATCTGTCTCTATTCGCGGCTTATCTGTTTTTGTCGTTCGCGCCGTGAGGGATGCCCTATCCGGCGTTGGCGGACGGCAACTCACTCTTCCCAGTGCTCGGCCATCCAGTCGCGGAACAGATTCAGCTTCTGCTGTTGCGCGACCGAGTCCGGATACACAAAGTAATAGCGCCAGCCGGTCTTCAGCACGGTGTCGAACGGCCGGACCAGGCGCCGCGCGGCGACATCCTCGTCGATCAGCGCGAGGTCGCTGATCGCGACGCCGAAGCCCTGCGCGGCGGCATTGGTCGCCATGTCGAGCGTATCGAAGCTCGGGCCGAGCTCCGCGTCGATCGTGGCGGCGCCCGCTGCATCGGTCTCCGCGACTTTCGCGAGCCACATTTTCCAGTCACGGTGATCGCGAGTCGGATGCAGCAGCGTATGGCGCGCGAGATCGGCCACCTGCGCGAGCGGCTTGTCCTTCAGCAGTTCGGGCGTGCAGACCGGCGTCAGACGCTCCTCGAACAGCGACACCGCCTGCACGTCCGCACCGGGCGACGAACCGTAGATGATCGCCGCGTCGAACGGCTCATTCTGGAAATCGACGTCGTGCTGCCAGGTGGTCGTGATCTGCACGTGCAGATCGGGATACTCGGACTGGAAGCGCATGATCTTCGGCAGCATCCAGCGCATCACGCAGGTCGGCACCTTCAGCGCGAGGTCGGTGCGCTGCCTCGTCAAGCGCAGCGACATTTCCTCTATCCGCGCGAAGCTCTCCTTGACCGCCGGCAGCAGCATTTCGCCCTCGGCGGTCAGCGTCAGCCCCTTCGCATGACGCTTGAACAGCGGAAACTTGTAGTACTCCTCGAGCGCGATGATCTGCCGGCTGACCGCGCCTTGCGTGAGGCACAGATGATCGGCGGCACGCGTGAAGCTGCGATGGCGCGCGACGGTTTCGAAAATCTGCAGCGCGTTGAGCGGCGGTAGGCGTCGCATCGAATGTCGTCCAGGATCAGAAAAAATCATTGCGGGGCTGTGGCAGCGCGCGTCGCCGCCCTGCCCGTTATGCCCACAGCATACGCGATCGGCTATGCGCGCACGAGTGGGCGCGCTGGGGAACCCGCATGCGTCCGGCTCATGGCGCGCATAAGAATCTTCGCTCTGGTCGACGTCGCACCGGCGCGGTGCAAAAAGCCTTCAGGAAGTGCACCGGAACCGAGCTTTCCTCATGCCTCGATGCACGCTGGACTTCCTCAGCCCGATATGGATGTTAACCCGCATAGGCCATCGCCCGTAGCTTCCCGCCACATCGTCGCAGCGCTCGCCGCTGCGTTCGCCGGCGGCGAGCCATGAGCGTACGTCATGCGGCCCATGCGCATATTTCGATTGTTGCGTGATTTTGGCAAACCTACAGTGCATCCACACGCGGTATCTCCGGCGGCGGTCACGCCGAACCACATCCGCGTAAACGAACCGGCTGCCCGACACCGAACCCATCACACACGCTTCGTTTCGACGAACCCGCATGACGACAGAGGACCAGATGATGAACCAGCGCCCCGCTCTCCAATCGACCCGCCGCGTGTTCGCGACCTTCGCCGCGACCCTCGCGATGACCGCGCTCGGCGCGCTGTGCGCGCTGCCATCGGCCGCACATGCCGACGCGCTCGACGACATCGCGAAGTCCGGCACCGTGCGCATCGGCGTGTTCGAGGACTATCCGCCGTTCGGCTCGATCGGTCCGGACATGAAGCCGGTCGGCTATGACATCGACGTCGCCAATCTGATCGGCAAGGCGCTCAACGCGAAGGTCGAACTGGTGCCGGTGACGGGCGACAACCGCATGGCCTTCCTCGCCGATCGCAAGGCCGACATGCTGCTGTCGGTCGGCCAGACGCCGGAGCGCGAAAAGGTGATCGACTTCTCGCAACCATACGCGCCGTACTACCTCGCGGTGTTCGGCCCGAAATCGCTGCCGGTGAAGAACGCCGCCGACCTCGGCGGCAAGTCGATCTCGGTCGCGCGCGGCACGCTCGAAGACCTGAGCGTCACGAAGATCGCGCCGCAGTCGGCGAACATCAAACGTTTCGACGATCCGAACGGCGCTATTTCGGCGTTTCTTTCTGGTCAGGTACAGTTGATGGTGGTCGGCAACGACGTCGGCGCGACGATTCTCGCGCGGCATCCGGCGAACGATCCGGAGCAGAAGTTCGCGCTGTTCAGCTCGCCCGATCACGTCGGTCTGAACAAGAACGAGCCGCGCCTGAAGGCGAAGGTCGACGAAACGATTGCCAAGGCCCGCAAGGACGGCACGATGAACGCGATCTCGCAGAAGTGGCTGCGAGCGCCGCTGCCGGCCGATCTCTGAAACCCGTGGCGTGGTGCTGTGAAGTCCGCGCCTCAATCTGATCCTACGATGGGCACGAGGCCATGACTTACGCGTTCGATTTCACCGGCTTCGGCCTCTATGCGGGGATGCTCGCGCGCGGCGCCGCCGTGACGCTCGGTCTCACGGCCGTGTCGACCCTGGCGGGCGGGCTCGTCGGGATTGCCGGCGCGAGCATCGCGGCAGCCGGGCCGAAGTGGGCGCGCTGGCTGGTCGCGAGCTACGTCGAGCTGATCCGCAACACGCCGTTTCTCGTGCAGCTGTTCTTCGTGTTCTTCGGTCTGCCGAGCCTCGGCATTCATATCGACGAGATCCAGGCCGCGATTCTGGCGATGACGGTCAATCTCGGCGCGTACGCGACCGAGATCGTGCGCGCCGGCATCGATTCGATTTCGCGCGGCCAGGTGCAGGCCGCCGAGGCGCTCGGTCTGCATGGACGCCAGGTGTTCCGCTACGTCGTGCTGCCGCAGGCGCTCGCCAACGTGTTTCCCGCGCTGCTCGGCCAGGTGCTGATCGTAATGCTCGGCTCGGCGGTCGTGTCGCAGATCTCGGTGCCCGACCTGACCTATGCGGCGAACTTCATCCAGTCGCGCAACTTCCGCTCGTTCGAGAGCTACGTGATCATCACGGCGACCTATCTGCTGATGTCGATCGTGTTGCGGCAGTTGCTGAACCGCTTCGGCCGCGGGCTGTTCGCGGGCCGCGCCGCGCGTGGCGCCAACAACAGCAGCAGCGACAACGACGGCTTGCCTCGCAACTGGCGCGGCCGCCTGATGTGGCGCGGCGCGCGTACCCTGCCGACGGAGCGCTGATCATGGTCGAATTCACGCTGTGGGATATCGCCCGCAATCTGCTGCTCGCCGCGCGCTGGACGGTGCTGCTGTCGCTGATCGCGTTCGGCGGCGGCGGGGTCGTCGGGCTCGTGCTGCTCGCGATGCGCGTGTCGCCGGTGGCGTGGCTGCGCCGCATCGTCGTGCTATACGTCGAGGTGTTTCAGGGCACGCCGCTGCTGATGCAACTCTTTCTCGCGTTCTTCGGTTTGCCGCTCATCGGCATCGACGTGTCGCCGTGGGCCGCTGCGGCCGTCACGTTGACGCTCTATACGAGCGCTTATCTGGTCGACATCTGGCGCGGCTGCGTCGAAGCGGTGCCGCGCGGTCAGTGGGCGGCGGGCGCGAGCCTCGGCATGACGTTCGGCCAGCAGTTGCGCTATATCGTGTGGCCGCAGGCACTGAAGATCGCGGTCGCGCCGACCGTCGGTTTTCTCGTGCAGGTGGTGAAGAGCACCGCGCTGGCGTCGATCATCGGCTTCATCGAACTGACGAAGACCGGCACGATGATCACGAACGCCGCGTTCCGGCCGTTTCCGATTTACGGCATGGTCGCGATGATCTACTTCGCGATGTGTTTTCCGCTGACCTGGTATGCGCGCGTGCTGGAGAAGCGGCAGAAGGTCGGGCTGCATCGCTGAGGTGATCGGGAGGCTATAGCGTGTCATCGTCGCCCGCCGGCCCTAGCGTGGGCATGTACTTGCCAAAATTCAGTTCGAAGTCGCTCGGCACGCCATAGGCGAGGCTACGGAGCTTGGCGCGACGTGCCTGCCCACCTGGCGAGGCGAGAGCCGGAAAGAACATGTCGATGCTCGACTGGAGTTCGGCGGCCGTCGGCGTTCCGACGCGATTGATCTGGGCTTTCGCGGCGCCGAGCGTTTCACGGTCGAATGACGCCAGACGCCGCGCAAGCGTTTCGACGAAAGAGTCGAGGTCGTCATCATCCAGCGTGCGGTTCACCCAGCCATATCGTTCGGCGACGTCGGCATCGAAGTCGTCGGCGCTGAGCACGATCTCGAGCGCCCGCGAACGGCCGACCAGGCACGGCAGCCACTCGAGCGCTCCGCCGCCAGGGACCAGACCGACGCCGACCTCGGGGTTACCGAACAAAGCATTCTGCCTGCTGGCGAACCGCATGTCGCAGGCGAGCACGAACTCGTTGCCGATACCGCGCGTACGGCCGCGAATCTTTGCGATGCTCACCACTGGCGCAGACGACAGGCGCAGTACGAAGTCGCGCCAAAGGCCGAGCACCTCCGGTCGTTCGGCAGCCTTGGTTACGTCGAGATGGGCGACGAAAAAATCGGGATTCGCCGACTGAAACACCACGACCTTGACGGACGGGTCCGACTCGAGATCGGCCATTAGTGCGTCCAATTCGACGATCGTCGCGGGAACGAACATATTGATCGGCGGGTTGCTGAAGGTGATCGTCCACCGGCCAGGATTGCTGCGGTCGATGTCGAACTGCGAAGAGTCGGACATGGTGCTTCTCCTAAAACGATTGGTTTCTGTGTGAATCCGGGTGCCAAGTGATCGTACGCGATGTAATCGCTTGCGTCGAATAATGAAGAAAGGCACATCCGCCGTCAATCGCAAAAGATTTAATCTCATACGACTTATCGATAGGATGCACGAACATCTCATAGGCGCGCCCCCTCGTACGTCACCGGATGTGTAGATCGATTCTGGCGCTTCGCAGAGGCGATCGAGCCGCCTACCGTCGACGAATCATCGTTATATTCTTCCTTCTGCGATGCGCGAGACGTTATGAATCGTCCAACCCTAGCGGTCCGGCGCCGGTTGTGCAACGCGAATGCATTCGTTCGCACAGTTACGTAATGGAGTACTGAAATGGCCACACCTTCATACGACCCGGCCCGCACCGGCCTGCTGCTGGTCGACCCATACAACGACTTTCTCGCGGACGGCGGCAAGCTCTTTCCGATGCTTCGCGACGTCGCAACCGAAGTCCGGTTGCTCGACAATCTGCGCACGGCGGTCAATACCGCGCGAAAAGCAGCTATTCAAATTGTCTATGTGCCGCATCGCCGCTGGCAAGCCGGCGACTACGACAACTGGGATCATCCGAATCCGACTCAACGACTCGTCCAGCAGCGCCATACGTTCGCCAAGGGTACGTGGGGCGGAGAATGGCATCCTGACTTTGTGCCGCAGGGGGGCGACATCATCGCTCATGAGCACTGGGGTCAAAGCGGCTTTGCTAACACCGACCTCGACTTTCAGCTCAAACAGCAAGGCATCACGCACGTGATCGTCGTCGGCTTGCTGGCGAATACATGTATCGAGTCCACGAGTCGCTTCGCAATGGAACTCGGCTATCACGTCACACTCGTGCGAGACGCTACAGCCGCCTTCACCAAGGAAATGATGCGCGCCGCACACGATCTGAACGGTCCCACGTTCGCCCATGCGATCCTGACAACCGCACAACTGGTTGCCGCACTTCCCGCCTGATCGCTAAGATTTCCGCACGCACTGCTGCGCAATGGATCAGCGAGTCACCGGCTCCTCACGCGTGCGTTGAGCCGCAAACCTGCGCCAATATTGCTATGATTATCATACTTACGATCGCTGCGATTTCGATGGAGGTTTGAATGAGTGCATTGCCCGCCAAGAGCGATACGCTGTGCCCGATCGCGTTGTCTCAGGCTGTCATCGGCGACCGCTGGGCGGTTCTGATCCTGCGCGAACTGTTTATGGGCAATCGGAGATTCGACAGTCTGGTGGCGCAGTCGCAAGCGACGCCGCAGATGCTCTCGTCCCGGCTCAAACGGCTCGAAGCGGACGGCATGATCGAGCGCAAGCGCTACATGGCAACGCCCCCTCGTTACGAATATGAACTCACCGAGATGGGCCGAGCGTTTTACCCGGTCATGCTGGCGCTTCGCGAATGGGGCGAAAAGTGGCACAAACCGCAGGGCAAGGACGTCGCGGTACGCTTCACGCATGTCACCTGTGGCAACGATGCCGGCCTTGGCACCGTTTGCGAGGCCTGCGGTGAACCATTGCGGCGCGAAGATCTGAAGACTGAGCTGAGCCCGTCCTACGCGCAGGAGCGCGCGAGCCGACAGGATGCAGCGAAGACCGGTAAGCCTCTGGCTGATCGCACTCGCTCGTCTAAACCAGGTCCCCGCGAGGTTCGTTCCGCCGGGAAGTCCCCCGTGAGGCGCCAAAAAGTCCGTTGAATGCAGATATAGGCGCCCCCTGCTATGCGACCGTTACGCGTTCATTCGTCGTTCTGGACTGACTTGATAAGATTGTTCCGCAACGTCACGACCGACGCCTGAATTTTCGCGAACTCGTCGGACGCAAGCCCTGTCTCGACGGGGTTCATCTTCAGCGCTTTTTCGCGCAGCCGCCTGCCGCTCTTCGTGAGACTGATCCGCACCTGGCGCTCGTCGCCGGGATCGCGTTGCCTTTCCAGATAACCCATCGCCTCGAGTTTCTTCAACATTGGCGTAAGCGTGTTCGATTCGAGAAACAGCTTGGCGCCAAGACCGCTGACGGTCTGATTGTCCTCCTCCCACAACGCAATGATCGCGATGTATTGCGGGTAGGTAAGCCCGAGTTCCTCGAGTATCGGCTTGTATGCCTTGCCAAAAGCCAGGTTCGCGGAGTAGACCGCAAAGCACAGGTAATCGGAAAGCATCAGATTTTCGGGTGCCAGTTGATCCTTGGGTTTCATGTGCATCCTCCTTGGCTGGAGCCTGACGTTTCGCAAGATATACATCGCATACGATTATATCGCGCTACAACATATGGCGCATCGCTTCCTGAAGGCGACAACCTACCGTCGGCGAAGAGCGCCCGTACGGCATCGCAGAACCGCTCTGAACGCTGCTTCTTTGTCAGTGGCTAAATCATCGACCGTCCGATTGCCGTGACCGGCGCGCAGCCACAACGTGGATGTGCGCCGGCCAAGCGACAAAAGGATCGACGATCTAGTGGTGTGCGAAAAGGTTGCCACTCGACGTCACGGCGACATGGCTGCCCGATTCCGACTGTCCGGAAACCGCACCGCCGTACGCCCTTTCCGGGGCAGCCTGGTCCTCGCGCTCCGAGGCGACGGTTCGCAGGCTCGGACCGCTTTGCGATGCCGGTGCGCCAACCGAGGGCTTGTAGAACGGGGCCGGTCCATAGCCGCTGGCGAACGCGGGTGCGGTGACGGATGCGGAAACTGCGACGAGCAGTGCAACGATGAGCTTGGTCTTCATGATGGGAATTCCTTCAAAAATGTTCAGTGAAGGGCACCTGTCTCGGGCAGAGACACGTGCCCTGACGGATTACGCCGTGACGATGTTGGTGCTGACCTCGATGTTGCCGCGCACCGATTTCGAGTACGGGCAGATCTGATGGGCCAGGTGCGCAATTTTCTCGACGACTTCCTTGTCCACGCCGGGCACGCGGACGTCGAACTCGGCGCCGAGGAACCATGCGGCCCCGGTCTGCCCGATGTTCACCCGGATGTCCACCGAATAGTCGGGCGGTAGCGTGACCTTGTTCAGTTGGGCCGCGATGCCGAACACGGTGGTGTAACAGGCCGACCAGGCGCCGGCAAACAGCTGCTCGGCTCGCGGGTGCGGTTCGGTGCCGACGTAGTCGAGCGTCTCGACGGTAGGCGCGGTCAGCTTGAGGTCGTAGACGCCATATTCGCCGCGCTGGGCTGCGGGGTCGCGATTGACCGTGGCGTGGGAGTTGCCTGCAGCGAGGACTTTTTCGATCTTTTCCATGATGGATTCCTGTATGTATGGGGGTATCAAACGGGGTATCAACGGGATATCAAACGGATTTGACTCTTGTACGATTCAATCGCGTACGATATATACGTCACGCCGTGACGACGTTCAGGCCGACCTCGATGTTGCCGTGCACGGCCTTCGAGTACGGGCAGATCTGGTGGGCGCGGTTCGCGATCGCCTCGACGACTTCCACTGCCAGACCCGGCGCGCGGATGGTGAACTGCGCGCCGAGACAGAACCCGTTACCGATGGTGCCGATACTGACCTTGATGTCCACGGAATAGTCGGACGGCAGCGTGACCTTCCTCAGCGAGGCCGCAATTTCGAAGGCGCTGATGTAACAAGCTGACCACGCCCCGGCAAACATCTGCTCGGCTCGCGGGTGCAGCTCGGTGGCAATGAAATCGCGGCTTTCACCGTTGAGCGCCGAGAGCTTGAGGTCGAGCACGCCGTGCTCACCGCGCTGGAGCTCGGGGTCGTGGTTGACCGTGGCGTGGGAGTTGCCTGAGAAGAGGACTTGGTCGATCCGGGTCATGATGGGTTCCTGTGTGAATAAGGGGGTTAAGCGGCTTAGATCGCATGCGATGTAATCGCTTGCGTCGAATAATGGAGAAAGACGCACCCGTTGTCAATCGCAAAAGATTTAATCGCATACGAGTAACCGATAGAGGAAACGAATAATTCGCCCGAAGCCTCGCCGCACTTGACGGTATGAATATCATAGTTATATGCTGCGCCCATTGTCATACGCGACGCGTGCGAGGTCACGAATCGTCCGACATAAGCCGTACGGCGCCGGCTGCGCGACGCGATTGGCTGCTGCGCGGCGAAGGCGCGGCGCAATGGCTCGGTTAGCGAATGCAGCCTCGTTTCCACCACATCTCACGCGCACCGCGAGCCGGCGCGCATGCGATTCACCACGTGAAAGGAAGGACTATGAAGATCGAAGATGCTGTCGTTTTCGTGACGGGCGCGAACCGCGGGCTTGGCCTGGAGTTCGCGAAACAGGCGCTCGAACGCGGGGCGCGGAAGGTCTATGCGGGCGCTCGCGATCCGGCCAGCGTGAGCTTGCCTGGAGTCGTCCCCATCAAGCTCGACGTGACCGATCCGGCGGCCGTGGCCGCGGCTGCCGATGCGGTTCGCGACCTCACGCTGCTGATCAACAACGCGGGCATCGCGCGACTCGGCAGCCTGACGGACGACGGCGCGCTCGGCGCGTTGCGCGATCACTTCGAAACCAATGTCTTTGGCATGCTGGCGATGTCGCGTGCGTTCGCGGGGAGCCTCGCCGCGAACGGCGGCGGTGCGATCCTGAACGTGCTGTCGGTCGCGAGCTGGGTGAACCGGCCGATTCTGTCTGCCTACGGCGTGTCGAAGTCGGCCGCGTGGGCGCTGACCAACGGCCTGCGCCAATCGCTGCGCGAGCAGCGCACGCAGGTCATCGGGCTGCATGCAGGTTTTATCGATACGGATCTGGTGCGCGACCTGGAAGTGCCGAAGGCAACACCGGCCGACGTCGTGCGCCAGGCGTATGAAGCTATCGAGGCCGGCTCGGAGGAAGTGTCCACCGACGAATTCACCCGGCAGGTGAAGGCTGGACTCTCGGCAGGCATCTATCTGAACGACTCGACGCCACGCTGATCGCGCGGAAGCGGTCCCACCAAAAAAAAGCGGCAACCCTGCGCTGCATGGGTTGCCGCTTTTGCGTTGCGCCGCACTTACCTCTCGATCAGCGCCCCGCCTGGGTCGACTGCCGCAACTTCGCCACCTCCGCCGCCCCAACCGCCGGTGCGCCGTTGTTCCAGCCCGCGCGCACGAAGCTCAGCACGTCGGCGATCTGCTTATCGTCGAGCACCGCCGCGAAGCCGGGCATCGGGAACGGCGACGGTACGCCGTTGATCACGAGGTCGCCGGTGCCGTTCAGCGTCACGTTGATCAGCGACGACGCGTCCTTCGCGAGCACGTTCGGATTGCCGGCCAGCGGCGCAAGCATCGGCGCGAAACCGCGTCCGTCGACACCGTGGCAATGCATGCAATACGCGGTATAGACGCGCGCGCCGGCATCGTTCGCGGGTCGATCGAGCGACACCTTCGTCGCCTGCGGATCGTACGTATAGGCCGCCGCGCCGTTGCCGCCGACCGGCGGCAGCGACTTCAGATACGCCGACACCGCCGCGACGTCCTGATCGCTCAGCGCTTGCGTGCTGTTGTTGATCACGCTCGTCATCGCGCCGAACGCCGACGCGTGGCGATTCGCGCCGGTCTTCAGGAACGTGCGCAGATCTTCGTCGCTCCAGCGGCCGAGCCCGGCGTTGTGCTCGCCGGTCAGGTTCGACGCGAACCAGCCGTCGAGCAGCGCGCCGCTCAGGAACGCGCTGCCGCTTTCGTCGAGCGCGCTTTCCTGGAACGCAACGCCGCGCGGCGTGTGACACGACCCGCAATGTCCGAGCCCTTGCACCAGATACGCGCCGCGATTCCACGCGACGTCCTTGCCCGGCTTGTCGCGGTATGCGCCCTTTTCGAGAAACGCCATGTTCCAGAACATCAGCGGCCAGCGCATGTTCAACGGCCACTTGATGTCGGACTCGCGATTCGCCTGCTGCACCGGTGCGACGCCGCGCATGAAGAACGCGTACAGCGCCTTCACGTCGTCGTCGTTGACCTTCGCGTAAGACGGATACGGCATCGCCGGATACAGGTTGTGGCCGTCTTTCGCGACGCCCTCGCGAAGCGCCCGCGCGAAGTCCGCTTCGGTGTAGCCGCCGATGCCGGTCTGCGCGTCGGGCGTGATGTTGGTCACGTAGATGCGGCCCATCGGCGTGTTCATCGGCAGGCCGCCGGCGAACGGCTTGCCTTTCGGCGCGGTGTGGCAGGCCGCGCAATCGCCGAGTTGAGCGAGATAAGCGCCGCGTTGCACGAGCGCTTGATCGGCCGCGCCGGCACCCGCCGGAGTCGCGGCATCGGCAGTTGCTTGCGCGAGAAACGGCAAGGCGACGCACAGCGCCGCGCCAAGACCCTTCAGCTTGTTTTTCATGTCGGGCTCCTTGCGCGTCACGCGCTGTGCAGTTGACGGCCAACCGGCAATTGCCGCAGCCGCGTGCCGGTGGCCGCATAGATCGCATTGGTCAGCGCGGGCGCGAGCGCCGCGGTGCCGGGTTCGCCGATGCCGCCGGGCGCCTCGCCGCTCTTCACGAGATGCACGTCGATCGGCGGCGTTTCGTTGATGCGCAAAATCCGGTAGTCGGTGAAGTTGTTCTGCTCGACGCGGCCGTCCTTGATCGTGATCTCGCTGTACAGCGCGGCCGTGATGCCGAAGATGATGCCGCCCTGCACCTGCGCCTCGATCGTGTTCGGATTGACGTACATCCCGCAATCGACCGCGCAGTTCACGCGCTTGACCGTGACCTCGCCCTGTTCGACCGCGACCTCGACGACGATCGCGAAGAAGCTGCCGAACGCGTGCATCACCGAGACGCCGCGCCCTTGCCCCTTCGGCAGCGCGCTGCCCCAGTTGCCGGCCTGCGCGGCCACGTTCAGCACGTTCAGCGCGCGCGGCGATTTGCCGAGCAGATTGCGCCGGTACTGCACCGGATCGATCTTCGCGTGCGCGGCGAGTTCGTCGATGAAGCTCTCGACGACGAACGTTCCGCGCGTCGGGCCGACACCGCGCCAGAACGCGGTGGGCACCGCGTGCGGTTCGACGCGCACGTAGTCGATCAACTGGTTCGGCAGGTCGTACGGCAGATCGGCGGCGACTTCCACCGCGTCGGGATCGAGCCCGTTCTTGAACGCGGGTGGCGCAAAGCGCGCCATGATCGACGAACCGGCAATGCGATGCTGCCACGCGATCGGTTTGCCGTTCGCGTCGAGCCCGGCCGAGATCGTGTCGTAGTAGTACGGCCGGTACATGTCGTGCTGGATGTCTTCCTCGCGCGTCCACAGCACCTTGACCGGCGTCGACACCTGTTTGCCGACCTTCACGGCCTGCGTGACCATGTCGGTTTCGAGCCGCCGCCCGAAGCCGCCGCCGAGCAGATGGTTGTGCACGATGATCTTGTCGGCAGGCAAGCCCGTGACCGCGGCCGCCGCATCGACGACGCGCGTCGGCACCTGCGAGCCGAGCCAGATTTCGCACGCGTCGCCGCGCACGTGGACCGTGGCGTTGACCGGCTCCATCGTCGCATGCGCGAGGAACGGCTGCTGGTAGACCGCGTCGACGCGCGACTTCGCATCGCCGAACGCGCGGCCGACGTCGCCGTCCTTGCGCGCTACCGCGCCGCCGTGTTGCGAGGCCGCCGCGAGATCGTCGACGATGCGCTTCATCGATAACTGCGCGCCCGCGCCTTCGTTCCACTTGATATCGAGCGCCTGCAAACCGCGCTTCGCGGCCCACGTGTGGTCGCCGATCACCGCCACCGCGTTGTCGAGCTTGATCACTTCGCGCACGCCGGGGATCTGCTTCGCATGCGTAGCGTCGACACTCGCGAGCGTGCCGCCGAACACCGGGCAGTTCGCGATCGCCGCGTAGACCATGCCGGGCAAGCGCACGTCGAGGCCGAACTGCGCGGTGCCGTCGACTTTCTCCGGCGAATCGAGACGCTTCGCCGGCTTGCCGATCAGCTTGAAATCCTTCGGGTCTTTCAACGGCACGTTCTGCGGCGCGGGCAGCGCCGAGGCGGCCTGCGCGAGCTGACCATAGCTCGCGCTGCGATTGCTGGCCGCGTGGATCACCTGCCCGCCTTGCGCATGGCAACTGGCCGGATCGACCTGCCACTGCTGCGCGGCCGCGTTGATCAGCATCACGCGCGCGGTCGCGCCCGCGCGGCGCATCGGCTCCCACGCGAAGCGGATCGACGTCGAGCCGCCGGTCAACTGGCCGCCGAGCAGCGGGTCCATGAAGAGCTTTTCGTTGGGCGGCGCGTGATCGAGCGTGACCGAGTCGAGCGGCACTTCGAGTTCCTCGGCGATCAGCATCGGAATCGACGTATAGACGCCCTGACCCATCTCGACCTTCGGTATCACCAGCGTGACCTTGCCGGCGGTGTCGATCTGGATGAACGCGTTCGGCGCGAACACGCCGCTTTGCGGCGCCTCGTTCGCATCGCCGCCGATCACGCTCTTGCCCGCCTTCTGATCCTGGCTCGCGGCCGGCATGCTGAAGCCGAGCAGCAGACCGCCGCCGGCCGCGGCGCCGACCGTCACACCGAATTTGAGGAACGTGCGCCGCGAGATGCCGCGTGCATGCCGCGTGGTGGTGCCGGTCGGCTGTGCGCCGTTCTGTGCATCGAGCAATCCCTGGGACATGTCAGGCCCCCTTCGCGGCTTGCTTGATCGCCGCGCGCACGCGGTGATAGGTGCCGCAGCGGCAGATGTTGCCCGCCATCGCGGCGTCGATGTCGGCGTCGCTCGGATTGGGATTGCGCGCGAGCAGCGACGCCGCCGACATCACCTGCCCCGACTGACAGTAGCCGCACTGCACGACGTCTAGTTCACGCCAGGCCTGCTGCACTTTCTGACCCGCGGGCGTCGCGCCGACCGCTTCGATCGTGACGATCTTGCGGTCGCCGACCGCCGCCGCCGGGAACACGCACGAACGCACCGCGACGCCATCGAGATGCACGGTGCATGCGCCGCATTGCGCGATGCCGCAGCCGAACTTGGTGCCGGTCAGCCCGACGAGATCACGCAGCACCCACAGCAGGGGCATGTCGGGCGGGGCATCGACGGTATGGGTTTCGCCGTTGATATTGAGCGTTGTCATGAGCGGCTCCGGTGGGGATGTTGTTGTGGTCACGCGGTTTAGATCGCGACACCGCACCAGACCGCGAACATGCGCCGTTTTGTTCGGCATGTCGCGCTAATCCGCGATGAAAAGCGGCCTGTGATCGAGCGGGTGTCGACAGAAAACCGGCCGATTGTAGTCGTGTCGAAAGAACTGCGCTTTGGCGGTGCCAGACGGCACGTCGCATGCTATGCGGGGTGGATCGCATGTGCCGGCTGGGGCGATGCGTTACCATCGATGGATTGATCCGTCAGCGTGATCGCGCGACCCGCTGCATCGCACCGAGTGGTGTTGCGACGCGCGATTCCGTCGTGTCACCTCAGCCGCTGGAGCCGCCGATGAACGACCCGCAATGCATTCAATTCCTCACGGATGTTCGCCGACCATTGCTTGCGCTGCACAAGGCGATTCTCGATCACGAACGCGCCGCATACGAAAAGGAGTTCGGCCCGGTGACGCCGGCGGCATTCCTGCAGGTGCTGATCAACGGTTCGGGGTTTCGCTGGCTGACGCCGCTATCGACGGTGATCGCGAGCGTCGATGAGATTCTCGACGACGCGGAAGCCGAGGCCGGCGACCGCCTCGCAACCGCCGAGGCCGTGATCGGACTGTTCTCGCCCGATCAACCGAACAACCACTTCCTGCCGCGTTATCTGCCGCTGTTGCAGGCCGATCCGGCGATCCTGCATTACCACGGCGAGGTAGCGCGATTGCTGCGCGGCGTGCAAACGACGTAACGGCGATTCGCACGGAGCACGGCGGCGGCGCGTGCGCTGCTTGCCGGCTCCCGCATTTCCTCACCGTTGACAAGCGGCCTCGCGTCGATGCGGCATCCGTCGATGGTTGGTACTTTTGCGTGAATTGAGCGAAATGCTCTGGCGTGAAGGTACTTTCGCAACGATTTCTCGACCGCCTGGAAGGCACGGCCGATCAGATTGCCTGGGTTAGCTGAATAAATTCAAGGTGAGCTTTTGCGGGAACGCCGAAGCTCAACTGCGCCCCTGCGGCAGATAACGCAGCGGATCGACCGGCTTGCCGTCGTGCCGCACTTCGAACCCGACCGACACACGCGAATTGTTCTCGTCGCCCATCTCCGCGATCTGCTGACCCTTGCGGACGATGTCGCCCATCTTGACCAGCAGTTTGCGGTTGTGTGAATACGCGGTCAGAAAATCCTTGTTGTGTTCGACGATGATCAGGCTGCCATAGCTGTTCAGTCCGGTGCCCGCGTACATCACCTTGCCGTCCGCGGCGGCTCGCACCGGATCGCCCGCTTTGCCGCCGATTTCGATGCCGCGTGTTTCGCCCGGCTGAAACGCTTCGACGACGCTGCCCGCGGCAGGCCACGCGAGCGTCACGCTGCTCGCATGCCGGCGGGTTTCCCGCGTGACCTGGCGGACTTCCGCGGCATCCGGAGCGGGTGCTGCGGACTGCGTCGAAGCTTGTGCCGACGTTGGCGCTGTCGCTTGTGAATCACCCGGCGCCGCGGGTCGCGCCGCCGCCTTCGCGGCGGCCGCCGCATTGGCCGCCTTCACCGCGCGCACCGTCTCCGGCGACGCGACGTGCAGCACCTGCCCCGGCTTCAGCCGCGCTGACGCCTTCAGAGCGTTCCATGCCTGCAACTGCTTGACGCTGATGTGGTGACGCTGCGCGACCCGCGCGAGCGTGTCGCCGCGCCTGACCCGATACACGAGCGGCGCCGACTTTTTCAGCTGCGCGTTATCGCTGGCGTCGATCGACAGCGGCGCGTCTGCCGCCGCATCCCCAGATGCTGTTCCCATCGCATTCGCCGCCAGCACGCCGGACGCTGCGTTGGTGCTGTTTGCCACATCGTTCTGCGCATTCGGCTGCCCGACGTTCGCGCAACCGCTGACGGCCAGCGCGACCCATGCGCCGGCGAGACCGGCCAAGATCGTTCTGTCGAAACGCTTTCTCATTCTGTCCGACTCCTGCTGTATAGATGCGCAAGCCGGATACGCCGATGCCGCTGACAAGGCGCGCGATCTTTGGCCGCGCGGCCTTCCCGGCGACACGGCGAAGCTGCCTCGTACGGCGCTCATTCCGTGCCTGCTTGCCGATCAAATTTCTCGCGGAATTCTAAAGTGCCGTTTGATAAAAACGTCCCGCGCCACACACTCTGATACAGACGTTACGAGCCGTATTTCCGCGTTACTACGGCACGTGTTTGGGCACATCAACGACGCACACGTCGCCGCTTCAGCGCGGCACGTTCAGACTCGTTGACATTCGACTTATCGGCAGACGCGAGGGGAACTTGAATAGTCATGCGGCGCGCCGGAGGGCGCAAAAAAGCCAGCCTTCGAAATCCGAAGGCTGGCCGATCCGCGTTTGACAGCAGCGAACTAGAACTTATGCCGGATCGCCGCGCGCACGACGACCTGTTTCGACGTCGACGACGGCGACTGCGTGCCGGGGATGAATGCGAAGTCGAGGACCGACAGTGTGGAATCGCCGGCGACCTGTTGATACGCGCCCTGCAGATAGAGGTCGGTGCGCTTGGACAGGTTGTAGTCGGCCATCAGCCCGAACGTATGGATGCGCGGCTTCACGCCGCCGTTCGATGCGTCGTAGGTTTCCATCGTGTACACGTACTGCGCGCCGACGAACAGCACCGGCGAAATCTGATACTTGCCGTTGATCTCGAAGTTCTGATACTTGAGCGAGTTCAGCAGCACGCCCGGCGGCGTGACGGGCACGAGCGGCACCGGCGGCTCGATGCCGAGATAGCCGTTTGCGGTCGGCTCCAGATAGTTCGAGTTGCTGTAGACGAAACCCGCCGTCGCCGGTCCGAACGTATAGGTGATGCCGCCGCCGAACACGCGCATGCGCGTCGCGACGAAGCCCGCGTCGTTGGTGGCGACCGCGCCGTTCGCGCTGCCGCCCGGATTGTCGGCCTGCAGATATGCCGCCGCGACCAGCAGCCCGCCATACGCGTACTGGCCGCCGAAGCTGTACGCGCGATTGTTGGCGAAGCCCGTGTCGTTGCTGAAGCTGTAGGTGCCGCCGAACTGGAAGCCCGAGATCGACGGGCTCGCGTACTTGACGGTGTTGTTCAGGCGAAACGTGTTGTCGGTGTTGTCGTTGTCGAACGGATGCGAGAACAGCTCGCCGCCCCAATTGCCGTTGGCCGTGGTCTGCGCCAGGTAATCGACGACGGAATCATATTGTCGGCCAAACGTTAGCGTGCCGTACGCCTGCGAACTGAGTCCGACGAAAGCCTGACGGCCGAACAGGCGGCCGCCCTGCCCGAGCCGGCCGGAATTCAGATCGAAACCATTCTCGAGCTGGAAGATCGCCTTCAGTCCACCACCGAGATCCTCGGAGCCCTTCAGGCCCCAGCGGCTCCCCTGTGCAAGCCCGCTGGCGAGTTCATAAACATGGCCGTGGCCGACATTGTTCGTGTAGTTGATGCCTTCGTCGATCACGCCATACAGCGTGACGCTAGTCTGCGCGACGGCAGGCACGGCAAGAACGGAAGACGCAGCAACGGAGACAGCCAGCGCGAACACTTGCTTGTTCATGATGATCTCCCTGCACCTCGAGTGATGGGACACTCAGTCCAAAATACGCCTCGAACGTCGGACCGATCTGACCCGTGCTGGGATTGGCCGAGCTGCCTTGGCGTTGACCTGTCGATCGGGCTCCGGCGTTCCCCGAGCGTTGCCGGGCCCAGCGTTTG
>NZ_JBFPKG010000051.1:0-52542 GCF_040948665.1 Paraburkholderia sp. BR14320 | reverse complement strand
CAGGACCGTGAAACGACTCCACGCCGATGATAGTGCGGATTGCCCGTGTGAAAGTAGGTAATCGTCAGGCTCCCCCACAAGCCAGAAACCCCACCCCCAGCGGTGGGGTTTTTGCGTTTACGCGGCCGAAATCAACAAACAGCATTGAAGCAAGCGAAAAGTAAGCGTGGCCTCGGCGACGTCTTGACTGGAGACTGAGATCTTTAGGCCGCGGTGCGGAGTTGATCGGCGACGACCCACGGTGCGAGTTCATCGATGCGGTTGATCGCATGCTCGGCGATGCGCGCGAGCACGAAGCGCAGATACGCCTCTGGATCGATGCCGTTGAGTTTTGCGGTGCCAATGAGGCTGTAGATCGCGGCGGCACGTTCGCCGCCGGAGTCTGCTCCAGCGAACAGATAGTTGCGTCGACCGATGGCCACCCCGCGTAGCGCGCGCTCGACTGGCAGGTTATCGATTTCGAGCTGGCCGTCATTGCAATAGCGTGTGAGCGCTTCCCACCGGTTCAGCGCATAGAGGATCGCCCGGCTCGTATCCGATTTGCGCGAGAGGGTCTCCAGCGCCGTTGTGAGCCACGCACGGACTCGATCGAGTAGCGGCCGCGCATGCTTCTGGCGATGCGCACGGCGCTGGTCGGGCGGCTTGCCCCTGATTGTTTCCTCAATCCTGTATAGCGCGCCGATACGCTCAAGCGCCTCGGTGTTCAACGTATTCGGGCGCGCTGCGTGCAGTTCATAGAACTGACGTCGGGCGTGCGCCCAACAGGCCGAATCCGTGACGCGCCCGGTTTCATAGATGGCCTGGTAGCCACCGTATGCATCGGCTTGCAGCGTGCCGTTGAATCATTCGAGATGCTGTCGCGGTTGGATGCCCTTACGAGCCGGCGTATAGACGAACCACACCGCCGACGGCGTCGTATCGGCCGATGCGCGGTCATCGCGCACGTAAACCCAAAGGCGACCGGTTTTCGTCTTGCCGTTGCCCGGTGCAAGCACCGGAACCGGCGTGTCGTCAGCGTGCAGTTTGGTCGCCGACATCACGTGTCGACGCAACGTTTCAACGAGCGGCTGCAGCAGCGTCGCCGCGTGACCGACCCACTTCGCAAGCAGCGAGCGATCAAGCTCGACGCCTTCTCGCGCGTACATGACCGACTGCCGGTAAAGCGGTACATGATCTGCGAACTTCGAGACCAGCACGTGGGCGAGCAGCCCTGGGCCGGTGACACCGCGTTCGATGGACAGGCTCGGTGCAGGCGCCTGAGAGATGTAATCGCAACACACGCACGCAAACTTCGGGCGCACATGACGGATGACCCGGAAGCTTGCCGGTACGTACTCGAGCTGTTCGGCAACGTCTTCGCCCAGCGGCTGCATCTCGCCACCGCACTCCGAGCACTTCCCGGCAGATTCAGGCAAGTAGGTTCGGAGCTCGCGCGGCAGATGTTTTGGCAGTGGCTTGCGAGGTGCCTGTTCCACAGCCGTGCGCGGCGCCTTCGGGATTTCGACTGGCGCCGCCCCTTCGTCGGCCTCAAGCTCTTCGAGGCGCAGCTCCAGTTGCTCGATCTGATGGTCCAGCTTCTCCGACTTGCGACCGAACTGCATACGGCGCAGCTTGACAATGAGCAGCTTCAGGTGTTCGACCTCGGCTGTGCGCGAGGCCAGTGCGGCTTGTTGCGAGTCGATCGTTTCCTGCAGTTTGAACACCTGCGCGTCGCGCTCGCGCAGCGCCGCCTCGTGGCTGAGCAGCATCGCCTTCAGCGTTTCGACATCGTCGGGAAGTGGGCTCGCGCGCGTCATGCGACCAGTTTGCGCGCGGGCCACGACGTTTACAACGCCGAGGTCGGTCGTGCAGTTCTCGTCGGTTGCCGCCAGTCAATGCCTTCGAGCAGCATCGACAAGTTGCGCCGGGCTCAGGCAGATAACGGCACCGTCGGCTTGAGGCCATACAAAGCGCCCCTTCTCGAGACGCTTCATCAGCAGGCACATGCCATCGCCACTCCACCACAGCACTTTGAGCAGGTCGCCGCGTTTGCCGCGAAACACGAAGACGTGTCCGCAGAACGGATCGCGTTTCAGCACGGTCTGCACCTTGGCGGCGAGACTGTTGAATCCGGCCCGCATGTCGGTGACGCCAGCGGCCAGCCACACTCGGGATCCGGACGGCAGGCCAACGGCGGACGGCAGCATCAGCAGGCTCATCGGGCAAGACCCCGCACAATCTTGATCAGGTTTGCGATGGGCGTGTCAGCGCTCAGGCGTAGCCGGACGTCACCGCATTCGACCTCGTAGGTGCCGGCGCTGTCCGACGATGGGCTCGCCGGGCACTTCCAGTAAAGGCTCAGCTACGGCCACTGGTAGCTAGTTGAGTGCAGGCGCCTCTGGCAACGGCACGTCGGGCATGCCGAAATCGCCGGCAAGATAGTGACGACGCCATTTGAACAGCAGATTGGCGTTGATGTCGTGCTCGCGAGCGATGAGCGCGGCCGACGCGCCCGGCTTGAGCGTCGCCTCGACGATCTGCCGCTTGAACTCAACAGAAAAATTGGGTCGCTTGGACCGTTCGGATTGAGGAGAGCTGTCCACTGTTGCGTCCACCATTCATTTGGTGGGCACCAAAGTAGCCAAACTCAACGACGAAATCTACACGGTAATGAAGACGCGCTTACAGCGAAAACCTCCACGCGCCTCAATGCTTCTCAACTCTCTACTTACCCTGCGCCAGAAATTTCTGCGCCAGTCGAACCCAATACGTCGACCCCACCGGCAATAGCTCGTCGTTAAAGTCATAACTCGCGTTGTGCAGCATGCAAGGGCCCGCGCCGTGGCCGGCTTCGCGGTGGCCGCCATCGCCGTTGCCCAAAAAAGCATAGCAACCCGGTTTCGCCAGCAGCATGAACGAGAAATCCTCGGCGCCCATCGTCGGTTCAACAGCGTCATCGACATTTTCCGCGCCAACGACCTCTTTCATGACCGACGCCGCAAAACGCGCTTCCTCGCCACTATTGATCGTAGGCGGGTAGTTCCGGTGGAATTGGATCTGAACGGAGCAATCGTATGCTTCGGCTGTACTTTGCGCGATCTTGCGCATGCGTGACTCGATCAGGTCGAGCGTTTCTGTCGTAAAGGTCCGCACGGTCCCCGCGATCCACGCGTCGTTCGGCACGACATTGACCGCATCGCCGGCATGTATTTGCGTAATCGACAATACCGCGGTATCCAGCGGCTTTTTGTTGCGCGTGATGATGCTTTGCAGTCCGCTGGCGATTTGCACCGCGGTAAAGACCGGGTCACGGCCGTTGTGCGGAAGTGCCGCATGCGAGCCGACGCCCTTGATTTCGATGCGAAATTCATTGCTCGACGCCATGATGGGGCCTTCGGTCACGCCGAAGTGGCCTGCCGGCATGCCCGGCCAGTTGTGAATGCCGAACACGGCATCCACGGGAAATCTGGTGAACAGGCCGTCGTCGATCATCGCCTTCGCGCCGGCGCCCCCTTCTTCGGCCGGCTGGAAAATGAACACAATCGTGCCGTCGAAATCACCATGTTTGGCCAGGTAATGCGCGGCACCGAGCAGCATCGCCGTATGTCCATCATGCCCGCACGCGTGCATCTTGCCGTCGTTCGTCGAACGATGATCGAAGCTGTTGAGTTCCTGGATCGGGAGCGCATCCATGTCGGCGCGCAAACCAATCGCGCGCGAGCCGTTCCCGCGCTTCAATACGCCGACCACGCCCGTCTTGCCCAAACCACGGTGAGTCTCGATGCCCCAGGACTCGAGCGAACGCGCGACGAGATCAGCGGTCGCCGTCTCTTCGTAGCGCAGTTCCGGATGGGCATGGATGGTTCGTCGAAGGGTCTGGATTTCGCCGCGAGCGGCCTGAATTTCGGGGATGAGTTTCATGATGGAGTGATTATGCGTTTGTGCTCGACGAGCATGAGATCGCCGCGGACCGCGTCGGCCCGGGCACTGCGGATAATTCATTCTACGCCGAAGGCATTTTTGGCGGCACCACCCGGGTCGGCGGCCTATTGACGTAATAAAATTCCATTTTGCCCGATCACTTTCTGCTCGCCAGGACACCTTGCCGATGAACGCCCCGACCGAATTCGCGCGCGCCGTGTGCCCGCACGATTGCCCCGACACCTGCGCGATGCGCGTGACCGTCGACAACGGACGGGCCATCAAGGTCGCCGGCGATCCCGACCATCCGCCGACTCAGGGCGTGCTGTGCACGAAGGTCAGCCGCTACGCGGAGCGCGTGTACCATCCGAACCGGTTGACGACGCCGATGAAGCGTGTCGGCCGCAAGGGCGAGGGCCGCTTCGCGCCGATCAGCTGGGACGAAGCATTGGACCTTGCCGCAAACCGCCTCGGCGAAATTGCCCGTCGCGCGCCGGAAGCGATTCTGCCGTACAGCTACGCGGGCACGATGGGCTTGGTGCAGGGCGACAGCATCGCGCAACGCTTCTTCCACAAGCTCGGCGCATCGCAGTTGGATCGAACGATTTGTGCGGCTGCCGGCGCAGCTGGCCTCAAATACACGTATGGCGGCGGCGTCGGTATGCACAGCGAGTTTTTCGCCGAAAGCGAAGTGATTCTGATCTGGGGCGCCAATCCGATCGCATCGAATCTGCATTTCTGGACGCGCGCGCAGGAAGCCAAGCGTCGCGGCGCCCGGCTGATCGCAATCGATCCGTATCGCTCGCTGACCGCGGAGAAATGCCACCAGCACATCGCGCTGAAGCCCGGAACCGACGGGGCTCTCGCGCTCGGCATCATGAACGTGCTGATCACCGAGGATCTGCTCGACCACGAATACATCGCGGCGCACACGCTGGGCTTCGCTGACTTGAAGCTGCGCGCGCTCAGCTATCCACCGTCACGCGTTAGCGAAATTTGTGACGTCAAAGAGGAAGAAATCGCCGATCTTGCGCGACTTTACGCCAGCACGAAGAAAGCCGCGATCCGCTTGAACTACGGTCTGCAGCGGGTGCGCGGCGGCGGTAATGCGGTGCGCGCGATCGCGTGTTTGCCGTCGCTGACCGGCGCATGGCGCGAGCGCGCGGGCGGGGCGCTGTTGTCGGCGAGCGGTTGGGCGCCGGTCGACTCCCAGGCGTTGCAGCGTCCCGACCTGATGCCGGGCTGGCCGTCGAAGCCGAGCCGCGTGATCAATATGAATGCGATCGGCGACGCGTTGCTGCACCCGGGCGACGCGACGTTCGGCCCCAAAGTCGAAGCGATCGTCGTCTACAACTCGAATCCGGTCGCGGTCGCGCCAGACTCCGAACGCGTCGCGGCTGGCTTTGCGCGCGAGGATCTTTTCACGATCGTGCTCGAGCATTTCCAGACCGACACCGCGGATTACGCCGATCTGCTGCTGCCCGCCACGACCCAGCTCGAGCATCTCGACGTGCACAAGTCATACGGCCACACGCACGTGATGGTCAACCTGCCCGCGATCGCGCCGTTTGGCGACGCACGCCCGAACACCGAGATCTTCCGCGGCCTCGCGCGCCGCATGGGCCTGACGGAACCGTCACTCTTCGACAGCGATGAAGCCGTCGCGCAAGCCGCATTTCGCTGGGAAGACAAGACGCTGGACGGTGTCGACTGGCCGCTGCTGAAGCAAGCCGGCTGGGCCCGTCTCAATCTACCCGACGCGCCATTTGCCGACGGCGGTTTTCGCACGCCATCCGGCAAGTGCGAGTTCTACAGCGAGCGGCTCGCCCAACAGGGCCTCGACCCGCTGCCGGACTACCTGGCACCCTACGAATCGGCCGACGGCTCGCCCGAACTGGCGGCCCGCTATCCGCTCGCGATGATTTCGCCTCCAGCGCGCAACTTCCTGAACAGCACCTTCGTGAACATCGAGAGTCTGCGCGCTACCGAGGGCGAGCCCCATCTCGACATCCACCCTGCGGACGCGCGCGCGCGCGGCATCGGCGACGGCGATCAGGTGCGCATCTTCAACGACCGCGGCTCGATGCAGGCGCGCGCCCGCGTGACCGACCGGGCGCGCGAAGGCCTGGTCGTCGGGTTGTCGATCTGGTGGAAGAAGCTCGCGCCGGACGGCCGTAACGCCAACCAGTTGACGAGCCAGGCACTCACCGATCTCGGCGGTTCCGCGACGTTTTACGACTGTCTCGTCGAAGTCGAGCGGGCCTGAAAGCCGCACCGCACCTTGAAGCCGACGGCGAGCCTCGCAAGTTCGAGGCTGCCGTCTAACCCCATCGCTTTGGCCATTGGCGGCAATATGCCCATGCTACGATGCGTTTTTAGCACGATCATTCGAAAATAATTCAGGAGACGCTGCATGGAGAAAATCTGGCTGAAGTCTTATCCGCCCGGCGTTCCCGCAGAGATCGACCCGACACGCTATTCGTCGGTGGCCGAGTTGCTCGAGGAAGCCTTTCGCGAACACCGCGCGAAGCCGGCGTTCGTGTGCATGGGCAAGCAGATCAGCTACGGTGAACTCGACCAGCTCTCGCGCCATCTTGCGGCGTGGCTGCAGTCGAAAGGGCTCGCGCGCGGCGCGCGTGTCGCGATCATGATGCCGAACGTGCTGCAATATCCGGTCGCAATCGCCGCGATTCTGCGCGCGGGCTATGTGGTCGTGAATGTGAATCCGCTGTACACGCCGCGCGAACTCGAACACCAACTGAAGGACAGCGGCGCTGAGGCGATCATCCTGCTCGAAAATTTCGCGGGGACCTTGCAGGCAATCGTGCGCAATACGCCGGTCAAGCATGTGGTGGTCGCGGCGATGGGCGACCTGATGGGGATCAAAGGCCCGCTCGTGAACTTTGTGGTGCGCAAGGTCAAGAAGATGGTGCCGGCGTGGAGCCTGCCCGGACACGTCAGGTTCAACGACGCGGTCTCGGAGGGCGCGCGCCTGACGTTCAAGCCGGTCCAGCAGGGGCCTGACGATATCGCGTTTCTGCAATACACGGGCGGCACCACCGGCGTGGCCAAGGGCGCGACGCTGCTGCACCGGAACCTGATCGCGAACGTGCTGCAGTCGGAGGTCTGGCTCAATCCGGTGCGCGCGAACCGCACCGATATCGACCAGTTCATTACGGTCGTTGCTCTGCCGCTGTATCACGTGTTCGCGCTGACCGTGTGCGGGCTGCTGACGATCCGCACCGGCGGTCTCGGCGTGCTGATCCCGAATCCGCGCGATATCCCTGGCATGATCAAGTCGCTCGAGGGTTATGCGATCACGACGATTCCCGCCGTCAACACGCTGTACAACGCGATGTTGAACAGCCCCGATTTCCACAAGCTCGACTTCTCGAAGCTGCTGACCGCGAACGCCGGCGGCATGGCGGTGCAGGAGGCGGTCGCGAAGCGCTGGTTCGAGCGGACGCGCACGCCGATCGTCGAAGGCTATGGGCTGTCGGAAACGTCGCCGTGCGTGACCTGCAACCCCGTCACCGTCACTGAATACAGCGGCACGATCGGCCTGCCGCTGCCGTCGACCGAGATCTCGATTCGCGACGACTCAGGCAACGAATTGGCGCCCGGCCAGGCAGGCGAGATCTGCATCCGCGGCCCGCAGCTGATGGCGGGCTACTGGAACCGTCCCGACGAAACCGCCAAGGTGATGACGGCCGACGGCTTCTTTAAATCCGGTGACGTCGGCATCATGAGCGCGGACGGCTTCGTGAAGATCGTCGATCGCAAGAAGGACATGATTCTGGTGTCCGGCTTCAACGTATATCCGAATGAAGTCGAGGACGTCGTCGCAAAGCTGCCGGGCGTGTTCGAAGTCGCGGCGGTCGGCGTGCCCGATCAGCATTCGGGTGAGGCCGTGAAGCTGTTCGTCGTGAAGAAGGACCCGTCGCTGACCGACGAACAGATCTTCGCGTACTGCAAAACGCAACTGACCGGCTACAAGCGGCCCAAGGTCGTCGAATTCCGCACCGAGCTGCCGAAGAGCAACGTCGGCAAGATCCTGCGCCGCGAGTTGCGCGACGGCAGGGCTTAAGCGAGCGAAGAACAGAAAAGCCCGGCGCACGAAAGTGCGCCGGGCTTTTTCGTTGCGCCTACAAAACCCGCGCATAAAAAAAGGCGCCCGGAGGCGCCTTTGAGGCAAACTGCTTTTTTACGACTTATTAGAACTTGTGGCGAATACCAACACGAGCCGTGAACTGGTTGTTGGTCGACGAACCGGTCAGGCCGTTGATGCCTGCCGTTGCTGCGACCACCTGGCCCGTTGCGTTGACCGTGTCGCCCAGAGCGTGCTGATACACGCCGACCAGGTACACGTCGGTACGCTTGGACAGGAAGTAATCCACGCCCAGTGCGCCCTGATGGTACTGAGCACGCGAGTGGCCTTCGATCTGCTCGCCGCGCGTGTAGTCATACGCTGCGCCGACCAGCAGTGCCGGGGTCAACTGGTACTTGAAGTTGATTTCGCCGTTGTTGAACGTAGCCTTCTGGCCAGTGAACGGCGACGTGAAGGTCTTGCCCAGGTTGCCGAACTGGATGTTCGAATACGTCAGGCCGATGGTTGCCGCGCCGAACGTGTACGCACCGCCTGCGCCGACGACCTGATACGTGTTAGCCGATGCGAAGCCAGCGTAAATCGGGCTCGTGACTGCGAAGTTAGCCGGAGTAGTACCCACGGCCGGCGTGTTCGTTGCGATCGTGCCGCCGTTGTTGAACAGACCACCCGATGCTGCAGGCGTACGTGCGTTCAGGTAACCAACGCCCAATGCCAGCGGGCCATTGTTATAGCCAGCACCCAACGACCAGATCTGGTTGTGCGTGAAGTCACCAGCGACGCCGCCGAAGCTATACGTGCCGCCGAACGTCAGGCCGTTGTAGTTCGCGCTCGTGTACTTGATCGTGTTGTTGGTGCGATATGCGTTGTTGAAGTTGTCGATATCGCCCGGGTGAGCGGCGATGTAACCGCCCCACTGATCGCCCGATTCGAACGGACCCACGTAGTCGACGACGGAGTCGTACTGACGACCCAGCGTGACCGTGCCGAAGGTGCTCGACAGACCGACGTATGCCTGACGACCGAACATCAGGCCGCCTTGCCCGAGCTTGCCGTTGGTCACGTCAAAGCCGTTTTCCAGAACGAACAGCGCCTTCAGACCGCCGCCCAGATCTTCCGTGCCACGCAGGCCGAAACGCGAGCCTTGCAGGACGCCGCTAGACATGTCGTACTTGTGAAAGCCACCAGCATTGGTATTCATGTTGATACCAACGTCAACGATGCCGTACAGGGTCACGCTGCTCTGCGCATGAGCGACGCCTGCGAATGCGCCCAGTGCTGCGAGAGCGAGAAGCGACTTTTTCATCGAATGATCTCCAAGGATTACGAATCTTTTGTTCAAGGCGAAATATTTAGTTGGTGCTAAGGCCTTGCTTGTCCAACTTCGCGAGAAGTTGCCACGTAATGTAACAAAAGGCATACATGGGACAAAGAAAAAGGAGGCGCTCCGGACGGCCGCTGTTTCGTTTACGCAACATGGTCTAGAATCCGAAATTAACCGCCCATTTCATGCGAATTGAGGCCTGTCGGATCGCGGCTTTCGCGTCGCAAGGCCTTGTCCCACGGACCTTCCGGAACGATGCGGCGGTTGTCGAATCAGGGAGCGCTTTATGTTGCTGGACGAGTTGATTGGCGAGTTTGATCGGGGTTTACGCTCACTGACGGGGGTCTCGCGGATGAGCCGTCCGCTGCCGCTTCCGCAGGTTTCCGCGGCGACGGCCGAGGCGCCCGAACTCTCGCCCGCGGAGCGCGCGCATGCAGCTGGTTTGATGCGGGTGAACCACGTCGGCGAAGTGTGCGCGCAGGCGCTTTACCAGGCGCAGAAACTCGCTACCGACTCGCCTTCATTGCGCGCGATGTTCGATCACGCCGCATCGGAAGAAGAGGATCATCTGGCGTGGACCGCCAAACGCCTCGAGGCGCTCGACTCGCGTCCGAGTCTGCTCAATCCGCTGTGGTACACCGGCGCACTTGCGATCGGGCTCGCCGCGGGACGTCTAGGCGATCGCGTGAGCCTCGGCTTCATGGCCGAAACGGAGCGCCAGGTCGAGCAGCATCTCGACAGTCATCTCGATCAGCTGCCCGCCGCGGACCACGAGTCGCGCGCGATCGTCGAGCAGATGCGCGCCGATGAAGTGCAGCACGGCAAGGCCGCGGTGGACGCTGGTGGCATCGAGTTGCCGTTTCCGGCGCGTGCGTTGATGCGCGCGATGTCGAAGGTGATGACGCGCACCGCCTATTACATATGAGCGTTTCGGCTTTGCTTCGTCGACCGCCGCACCGCACGTATCGCATCGAGCATCGCTGAACGCATTAATCGCAAGTGGCACGGCGCCGCGCGCGCCGTTCGTCATTCGTCCCCGCAGCGTCGTCCTTTTCCTTTCAGAATCCCTTAACGATCTCTTTCAATCCGCGCTGTTTCCCCGCACTGTTCACGTATCACCTTCACAAGTTGCACTAGCCCATTCATTTATAACGGTTTTCCGTTTTATACGGGACGTGAAGGAGTCGCGCTAAGTCCTTGTTCTAACAAACAAAATCCGCCCGAAAAGCGGGCCGCTCCCTTGACCCGTGTGTAGCGTTCCTCTAAAGTGGGAGACAGTGTGAGAAAGTGTATTTTTGTGTGTTCTCGACATCACTTTCAGGTAGATTTTCACGGACCGGGCGGGCGGCGCAAACAGCACCGCAATAGGGGAGAGCGAAGTGTTCCAAGGGGCGTCGGCGCTGACGCTCGATGCGAAAGGGCGGATGTCGATCCCCTCTCGTTATCGGGATGCGCTGCAAACACAGGCAGAGGGCCGGGTGACGATCACCAAGCACCCGGACGGCTGCCTGTTGCTCTTTCCGCGCCCCGAATGGGAAATCTTCCGTGACAAGGTCGACAAGCTGCCCATGAACGCAGCCTGGTGGAAACGCATTTTTCTCGGCAATGCAATGGATGTGGATATGGACGGCGCAGGCCGTGTGCTCGTGTCGCCGGAGTTGCGCGCGGCTGGCTCGCTGGAGAAGGAAGTGACGCTGCTCGGCATGGGCCGTCATTTCGAGCTGTGGGATGCACAGATCTACGCCGCGAAGGAACAGGCGGCGATCGCCGAGGGCATGCCCGACGCGTTGAAAGACTTCACGTTCTGATCGCGGCTTATTTATATGGCTTCTGCGATGAGAAACGAATTGCAGCATCGCACGGTGCTGTTGAACGAAGCGGTCGATGCGCTGGTTACGCGCGCCGACGGCACGTATGTGGACGGTACGTTCGGCCGTGGCGGCCATAGCCGCCTCGTACTTGAGCGGCTTGGTGAAGCGGGGCGGTTGATCGCGTTCGATAAAGATCCGCTCGCGATCGCGACGGCGCAGAAGATCGCCGACCCGCGCTTTGCCATCGTCCACGAGAGTTTTGCTTCACTGCGCGCCGCGATGGCGGAGCGCGGGGTAGGGCGTGTGTCGGGGGTGTTGCTGGATCTGGGCGTGTCGTCGCCGCAAGTCGACGATCCGGAGCGGGGCTTCAGCTTCCGCGCCGACGGCCCGCTCGACATGCGGATGGACCCGACGCGCGGCGAATCCGCGGCTGACTGGCTCGCGCGGGCTACGGTGCAGGAACTGACGGAGGTGATACGAGATTATGGGGAAGAACGGTTTGCTTTTCAGATTGCAAAGGCGCTTGTTGCTCGCCGGGCAGAGTCCGACCGTCTTGGGCCTCTCGTCAGCACGGGCGAGCTTGCCCAAATCGTGGCTAACGTCGTCAAAACCCGTGAGAAGGGCAAGGACCCGGCAACCCGCACCTTTCAGGCTATACGGATTCACGTCAATCAAGAGCTTGCGGAGCTGCAAGTCGTTCTAGAAGCAGCGTTGTCGTTGTTGGAGCAAGGGGGGCGGCTGGTGGTCATCAGCTTTCATTCGCTCGAGGACCGTATCGTCAAGCGATTCATGCAGGCGCACGCAAGTACGCCGGCGGTCGACCGCCGCCTGCCGATCCGCGCGGTCGACCTGCCGAGCCCTCCGCTCAAGATCATCGGCCGCGTATTCGCGAGCGACGCTGAAGTCGCCGACAATCCGCGCGCCCGTTCTGCCGTGATGCGCGTGGCGGAGCGGATCGCGCCATGAACCGCCTCAATATCTTCCTGCTGATCATCGTGATGGGCTGCGCCTTGTCGGTCGTCAACGCGACCAATCAGCAGCGTCAGATCTTTATCCAGCTGCAGCGCGCGCAGTCGCAGGAGCGTCAGCTGCAGCAGGACTATTCGCAGCTTCAATATCAGCAGAGCGCGCTGTCCAAAACGTCGCGCATCGAGCAACTCGCCACCGCCTCGCTGAAGATGCAATCGGCCACCACGGGCCGCACGCAGTACCTGACGCTCGCCCCGGGTGCCGCAACGGCGCTCGACGCCCCCATTCCGACTTCCGCGCCGGCCTCGGCGCCGGTTGCAGCCCGTCGCGGAGCCACGCGATGAAAAAATCGTCGGCGCACAAGAGCGTTGCGTTCTCGGCCAACCCGATTCTGTCGGTGCGCCTGCCGATGTGGCGCTCGAAGCTCGTCGTGTTCCTGCTGTTCATGGCGTTCGTCGCGCTCGCCGGGCGCGCGTTCTGGATTCAGGGGCCGGGGAACGCGTTCTATCTGAAGCAGGGCGAAATCCGCTATCAGCGCCGCATCGACATGCCCGCCACGCGCGGCAAGATTCTCGACCGCAACGGTCTCGTGCTCGCCACGAGTCTGCCGGTGCGCGCAATCTGGGCGATTCCCGAATCGGTGCCGGACGACCTCGGCGCCGACAAGCTCGACGCGCTCGGCAAATTGCTCGGCATGACGACGAAGGAACTGCGCTCGAAGCTGTCGGAAGACAAGACCTTCGTCTACGTGAAGCGCCAGGTGCCGGTGGACGTCGCCGATAAAGTCGCGGCGCTCGACATCCCCGGCATTTACTCGCGCGCCGAGTACAAGCGCTTCTATCCGGAAGGCGAGATCACCGCTCACCTGATCGGCTTCACCAACGTCGAGGACGAGGGCCAGGAAGGCGTCGAGCTCGGCGACCAGAAGCTGCTCGCGGGCACCTCGGGCAGCCGTCGCGTGATCAAGGACCGGATTGGTCACATCATCGAGGACGTCGACGAGCAGGTCGTGCCGCACAATGGCAAGGACGTCGACCTGTCGATCGACAGCAAGATCCAGTACATCGCCTATACGAACCTGAAAGCGGCCGTCGAAAAATTCAAGGCGAAGGCCGGCGCGGCGATGGTGATCGACGTGCGCACCGGCGAAGTGCTCGCGCTCGTCAACTACCCGACCTACAACCCGAACGACCGCTCGCACCTGACCGGCGAGCAGCTGCGCAACCGCATCCTGACCGACACGTTCGAGCCGGGCTCGATCATGAAGCCGTTCACGGTGTCGCTCGCGCTCGATCTGCACCGGGTGACGCCGACTACACTGGTAGATACGGGCAACGGTCACTTCGTACTCGACGGCGCGCCGATCACCGACGACAGCGGCTTCGGCGTGCTGACGGTCGGCGGCGTGATCCAGAAGTCGAGCAACATCGGCGCGACGAAGATCGCGATGCAGCTACGGCCCGAAGAAATGTGGAATATGTATACCAGCATCGGTCTCGGCCAGGCGCCGAAGGTCGGTTTTCCGGGCGCGGCGGCGGGCCGCCTGCGTCCGTGGAAGAGCTGGCGCCGCATCGAGCAGGCGACGATGTCGTACGGCTACGGCCTGTCGGTGTCGCTGTTCCAGCTCGGCCGCGCGTACACCGCGATCGCGCACGACGGCCAGATCATGCCGGTGACGATCTTCCACGCGCCGGGCGACCAGCCGGCCACCGGTCCGCAGATCTTTTCGCCGACCACCGCGCGTGAAGTGCGCGCGATGCTCGAAACCGTCGTGTCGGCACAAGGCACGTCGCCGGATGCGGCGGTGCCCGGCTATCGCGTCGGCGGCAAGAGCGGTACCGCGTACAAGCACGGACCGCACGGCTACGACCACTCCAAATATCGCGCGTCGTTCGTCGGGATGGCGCCGATGCCGAATCCACGCATCGTCGTTGCAGTGTCGGTCGACGAGCCGACGGCGGGTAGCCACTTCGGCGGCCAGGTGTCGGGCCCGGTGTTCTCGGGCATCGTCGGCGATACGCTGCGCGCGCTGAACGTGCCGCCCGACATGCCGGTCAAGCAGATGGTGGTGTCCGACGATTCGGCGCCGCCCGCGCCCGGCGCGCCGTCGGCGCCGTCCGGGGCGAAGAAGCTGCCGACGAACCCGGGCGTGAAGAAGGTGACCATTTCCGCCAACCAGAAAACCCATCCAGGAGGCGAGCGATGAGCGCGCTGCGCGAGCAACATCCAGCGCACCGGCAGATCGCCGACGCCCTCGCCTGGCTGCGCGCGCACGTGCAGCCAGGCGCGCATCTGCACGCCGACACGCGCTCGCTCGCGGCCGGCGACGCATTCTTCGCGTACGCGGTCGATGGCGCGGACAACCGCGCGTTCATCGACGCGGCGATCGAGCGCGGCGCGGCCGCCGTGCTCGTGCAACCCGAAGGCTTCACCGGCAAGCTCGACGCGTCCGTCGCGCATGCGGTACCGGCTTTGAACGAACTCGCCGGCACGATCGCGAGCGCGTGGTATCGCGATCCGAGCGACGCGATGCTCGCGGTCGGCATCACCGGCACGAACGGCAAGACGTCTTGCAGCCAGTGGGTCGCCGCGGCGCTGTCCGCGCGCGGCACGCGCTGTGCGATCGTCGGCACGCTCGGCACGGGCCTCGTTGGTCAGCTCGTGCACACCGGCTTCACGACGCCCGACGCACCGCAATTGCAGCGCAGCCTCGCGCAATTGCGTGACGCGGGCGCGCAGGCGGTGGCGATGGAAGTGTCGTCGCATGCGCTGCATCAGGGGCGCGTGAACGGCACCGCTTTCGACATCGCGGTGTTCACGAATCTGACGCAGGACCATCTCGACTATCACGGCACGTTCGAGGCCTATGAAGCCGCCAAGGCGCGCCTGTTCGCATGGCCCGAGCTGCGCGCGGCCGTGATCAATCGCGACGATGCCGCCGGCCGGCGTTTGCTCGCGAGCACGCGTGGTCACGCTCGCACCATCGCTTATGGCATCGAGGGCGAGCATGGCGGCGCCGGCGCCACGAATGCGCCACAAGCGGACGCTTGGCTGACCGCATCGAACGTGCGTGCGACCGCGACCGGCACCGCGTTTCGTCTGAGCACCTCGGACTGGGGCAACGCCGACGTCGAAGTGCAAACGCTCGGCCTCTTCAACGTCAGCAATCTGCTTGCGGTGCTCGGCGTGCTGCTCGCCGCGGACGTGCCGTTCGGCGCGGCGCTCGCCGAACTCGCAAAGCTGGAACCGGTGAACGGCCGCATGCAGCGTTTGGGCGGCCGACTGCAAAACGACGAGCCGCTCGTCGTGATCGATTACGCACACACACCCGACGCGCTCGAAAAAACGCTCGAGGCACTGCGCCCGATCGCGACCGCGCGCGGCGGCGAACTCGTCTGCATGTTCGGCTGCGGCGGCGACCGCGATGCGACCAAGCGTCCGTTGATGGGCGCGATCGCCGAGCGGCTGGCGGACAACGTCGTCGTGACGAGCGACAACCCGCGCAGCGAAAACCCGCTCGCGATCATCGAGCAAATTACCGCGGGCATGCAGGATGCGTCGCAGGCGCGCCGCGTCGAAGACCGCGCGAGCGCGATCCTGCAGGCGATCCGCGGCGCCGCGCGTGAAGACGTGATCGTGCTGGCCGGTAAGGGGCACGAAGCGACACAGGAAATCATGGGCAAGAAACGCGCTTTTTCCGATCAGGACCACGCCCGCCTCGCGCTCGCCGCGCGGGCCACACAAACTCGCGGAGGTGGCGAATGACGATGTTCTCGCTACGAGCAGCCGCCGCGCAGATTCCCGGCGCGAGCGTCAGCGGCGACGACAGCGTGCGCTTCGAACGCGTGTCGACCGACAGCCGCAGCACCGGTCCCGGCGATCTGTTCATCGCGATCAAGGGCGATCGATTCGACGCGCACGACTTCCTGCCGCAAGTCGCCGAGCGCAATGTCGCGGCCGTGCTGGTCGCGCGCACGCCGGAGAACTGGAGCGTGCCAGCGATTCGCGTCGCCGATACGCGCGCAGCGCTCGGCGCGCTCGCGCGCGGCTGGCGTCGTCAGTTCGACCTGCCGCTCGTCGCGGTCACCGGCAGCAACGGCAAGACCACGGTCAAGGAAATGATCGCGTCGATCTTCGCGGCCGCGGTCGGCGCGGACGCGCGTCTGGCCACCGCCGGCAATTTCAACAACGACATCGGCCTGCCGCTCACGCTGTTCCGTCTGCATGCCGCGCATCGGCTCGCGGTGGTCGAGCTCGGCATGAACCATCCGGGCGAAACCGAACAGCTCGCGAAGCTCGCCGAGCCGACGGTCGCGGTCGTCAACAACGCGCAGCGCGAGCACCAGGAATTCATGGCGACCGTCGAAGCGGTCGCGCTCGAACACGCGAGCGTGATTCACGCGCTGTCACCGGAAGGCACCGCAGTGTTCCCCGCCGACGACGCGTACGCGAGCATCTGGCGCGTCGCCGCTACCGGCAGCCGCATCATCGATTTCGCGTTGAACAGCGCGGAGCGCACCACCGAAGCCGCGGTGCAGGGCACGTTCGACGGCAAGCGTTTGAGCATCGACACGCCGCAAGGCCATCTCGACGTGACGCTGCAGGTGCTCGGCGATCACAACGCGCACAACGCGCTCGCGGCGACCTCGGCCGCGTTGGCCGCGGGTGTGTCGCTCGACGCGATCCAGCGCGGACTCGAATCGTTCGGCGCGGTGAAGGGCCGTCTGCAGGTCAAGCAGGCCGCGCTCGGCTCGCTCGCGGGCGCAACCGTGATCGACGACACCTACAACGCGAATCCCGATTCGATGCGCGCCGCGATCGACGTGCTCGCGTCGCGTGAATCGCCGCGTGTGCTCGTGATGGGCGACATGGGCGAAGTCGGCGACAACGGCCGGGCGTTTCACCGCGAAATCGGCGCGTATGCGAAAGAGCGCGGTATCGACGCGCTGTATGCGATGGGCGACGCCTCGCGCGACGCCTGCACCGCATACGGCGCGGGCGCGCACCACGTCGCCGATGTCGGCGCGCTGGTCGCGCAATTGCAGCAGGCCGGCTTCGGCGCTGCCGCAACGCTTCTCGTGAAAGGCTCGCGTTTCATGCAAATGGAGCGCGTGGTGGACGCCGTTACGAGTCCACAACCCAATGCCGCGGGCTCGACGCCCGCCGCACATTAAAAGAAGGATCCAGGCATGCTACTGGCGCTGGCGCAATGGCTGCAGAATGACGCAAGCTTCTTGCGCGTGTTCAGTTATCTGACGTTTCGTGCGGTGATGGCGACCATCACCGCGTTGCTGATCGGGCTCGTCTGCGGCCCGGCGGTCATTCGCAAGCTGACCGCAATGAAGGTCGGCCAGGCCGTTCGCAAGGACGGCCCGCAAACTCATCTCGTCAAATCGGGCACGCCGACGATGGGCGGCGTGCTGATCCTGCTCGGCATCGGCGTCGCCACGCTGCTGTGGGCGGATCTGACCAACCGCTTCATCTGGATCGTGATGCTCGTCACGTTCGGCTTCGGCGTGATCGGCTGGGTCGACGATTACCGCAAGGTCGTCTACAAGGACCCGCGCGGCATGTCATCGCGCGAGAAGTATTTCTGGCAATCGGTGATCGGACTGTTCGCGGCGGTGTATCTCGCGTTCAGCGTGTCCGAGGCGAGCAACGTGCGCGTGTTCGACCTGTTCATGGCGTGGGTGCGCAGTGGCCTGTCGATGGGCCTGCCGGCGCGCGCCGACCTGTTGCTGCCGTTCTTCAAGTCGATCACTTATCCGCTCGGCGTGTGGGGCTTCATCGTGTTGACGTATCTGGTGATCGTCGGCGCGAGCAACGCGGTGAATCTGACCGACGGCCTCGACGGACTCGTGATCATGCCGGTCGTGCTGGTCGGCGGGTCGCTCGGCGTATTCGCATACGTGATGGGCAGCTCGGTCTACTCGAAGTACCTGCTGTTTCCGCACATTCCCGGCGCGGGCGAACTGCTGATCTTCTGTTCGGCGATGGGCGGCGCGGGACTTGCGTTCCTGTGGTTCAACACGCACCCGGCGCAGATGTTCATGGGCGACGTCGGCGCGCTCGCACTCGGCGGCGCGCTCGGCACGGTCGCGGTGATCGTGCGTCAGGAAATCGTGCTGTTCATCATGGGCGGCATTTTCGTTGCGGAGACGCTGTCGGTGATGCTGCAGGTCACGTGGTTCAAGTACACGAAGCGCCGTTACGGCGAAGGGCGGCGCTTCTTCAAGATGGCGCCGCTGCATCACCATTTCGAATTGTCGGGCTGGAAGGAAACACAGGTGGTCGTGCGGTTCTGGATCATCACGTTGATGTTGTGCCTATTCGGTTTGTCCACTCTCAAATTGCGTTAAGCAGCAGTATTTAAGGAAGCAGGCGATGTTCGGCGAGAAGTTTCGGGATCGGCAAAAGCCGATGGTGCTCGTGCTGGGACTGGGTGAATCCGGTCTCGCGATGGCGCGCTGGTGCGCCAGGCACGGCTGTCGGCTGCGCGTGGCAGATACGCGCGAAGTGCCGCCGAACCTGTCCGCCCTCGAAGCGCATGGTGTCGATGCCGATTTCGTCGGCGGTCCGTTTTCGCCGGTGCTGCTCGAAGGCGTCGAACTGGTCGCGATCAGCCCGGGGCTGTCGCCGCTCGCCGCCGATCTGCTGCCGCTGATCACGGCGGCGCGCGAGCAGGGCATTCCGGTGTGGGGCGAGCTCGAACTGTTCTCGCAGGCGCTGCGCACGCTCGGCGAGTCCGGCTACGCGCCGAAGGTTATCGCGATCACCGGCACGAACGGCAAGACCACGACGACGAGCCTGACCGGCCTGCTGTGCGAACGCGCGGGCAAGAAGGTCGCGGTGGCGGGCAACATCAGCCCGTCGCTGCTCGACAAGCTGTCCGAAGCGATCGATCAGACCGCGCTGCCCGACGTGTGGGTGCTCGAACTGTCGAGCTTCCAGCTGGAGACCTCGCATACGTTTACGCCGGACGCGGCGGCCGTGCTCAACATCACGCAGGATCATCTGGACTGGCACGGCGGACTCGATGCGTACGCGGCCGCGAAGGGCCGCATCTTCGGTACACGAACGGTGCGCGTGCTGAATCGCGACGACGCCCGTGTGATGTCGCTCGGGCCCACCAGCGGCGAGGCGGAAGTCATCACGTTCGGCGTGACCGAGCCGAAGAACGACGGTGACTACGGCCTGTTGCGCGAGAACGGCATGGTGTGGCTCGTCGAGGCGCAAGATCGCGACGCGAGCGATGAGCCCACGCCGAAGCGCCGTCGCAAGAACGAAGCAGCCGCAACGCCCGACATCGCGCTGAAGCGTCTGATGCCAGCCGACGCGCTGCGCATCCGCGGTCTGCACAACGCGGCGAACGCGCTGGCCGCGTACGCGCTCGCGCGCGCGATCGGTCTGCCCGGCGCACCGCTGCTGCATGGCCTGCGCGAATATCGCGGCGAGCCGCATCGCGTGGAACTGATCGCGTCGATCGACGGCATCGACTACGTGGACGACAGCAAGGGCACCAACGTCGGCGCGACGGTCGCCGCGCTCGACGGTCTCGCGCAACGCGTCGTGCTGATCGCGGGCGGCGACGGCAAGGGCCAGCAATTCGAGCCGCTCGCCGCGCCGGTGATGCGCTGGTGCCGCGCGGTGATGCTGATCGGCCGCGACGCGCCGCAAATTCGCGCGGCGCTCGAACACTGCGGCGTCGCGATGACCGATCACGCGACGCTCGAAGAAGCGACGCGCGCGGCCACGGCAATCGCGCAGCCCGGCGACGCGGTGCTGCTGTCGCCCGCGTGCGCGAGCTTCGACATGTTCAACGGATACGCACACCGTGCGGCGGTATTCCGCAGCACGGTCGAAGATATCGCGGCCGAACGGGGGACGATGATATGAGCTGGTCGGAACGTTTCGGCTCGCGCGAAGCCACCGGCGGCAACGGCGCCGCCGCAGGTACGTCTTCCCGCACGTCGACCCGCACGGGCGGCAGCGGACTCGCGAGCGCGGTCAACGGCGTGCGGCCGCTGCGCTCGCGCATGCTCGACTACGACCACTCGCTGTTGTGGGTCGTCGTCGCGCTGCTCGGACTCGGCATCGTGATGGTGTACTCGGCGTCGATCGCGATGCCCGATTCGCCGAAGTACGCGTCGTATCGCGACTGGGCGTTCCTCGTGCGCCAGATCGTCTTCGTGCTGATGGGCTCGGCGGTCGGCATCGTCTCGTTCCGCATTCCGATTTCGACGTGGGACAAGTACGCGCCCAAGCTTTTCCTGATCTCGCTCGTCGCGCTCGTGATCGTGCTGATTCCGCACGTCGGCAAGGGTGTGAACGGTGCGCGCCGCTGGATTCCGCTCGGCATCACGAACATGCAGCCGTCGGAAATCATGAAGCTCGCGGTGACGATCTACGCGGCGAACTACACGGTGCGCAAGCAGGAATACATGCACAGTTTCGCCAAGGGCTTTCTGCCGATGGCGGTCGCGGTCGGCCTGGTCGGCGCGCTGCTGCTGCTCGAGCCGGACATGGGCGCGTTCATGGTGATCGCGGCGATCGCGATGGGCGTGCTGTTCCTCGGCGGCGTGAACGGCAAGCTGTTCGGCGGCCTCGTCGCGACCGCGGTGGGAACATTTACGTTGCTGGTGTGGGCTTCGCCTTGGCGTCGTGAGCGGATCTTCGCGTACCTCGATCCATGGGACGATCGCTACGCACAGGGCAAAGCGTATCAATTGACGCACTCGCTGATCGCGTTCGGGCGTGGCGAGTGGTTCGGCGTCGGTCTCGGCGGCAGCGTCGAGAAGCTCAACTATCTGCCCGAAGCGCATACCGACTTCATTCTCGCAGTGATCGGCGAGGAGTTGGGTTTCGTCGGCGTGCTCGTCGTGATCCTGATGTTCTACTGGATCGTGCGCCGTTCATTCGAGATCGGTCGTCAGGCGCTCGCACTCGATCGCACGTTCGCGGGTCTCGTCGCGAAGGGCGTCGGCATCTGGTTCGGCGCGCAGACCTTCATCAACATGGGCGTAAACCTCGGTCTTCTGCCGACCAAAGGTCTCACGCTGCCGCTCGTTAGCTACGGTGGCTCGGGCATTTTGCTGAACTGTGTGGCGATCGCCGTTTTGATGCGGGTGGATTACGAAAATCGTGTGCTGATGCGTGGAGGGAAGGTATGACCCTCACGCCACAACGCACGCTGATGGTGATGGCCGGCGGCACCGGGGGACATGTGTTCCCGGGGCTCGCGGTCGCGCATCTGATGCAGGCATGGGGCTGGAAAGTCGTATGGCTCGGCAACCCCGCGGGCATGGAAGCGACGCTGGTACCGAAGCACGGCATTCCGATGGAGTACGTGCGCTTCGGCGGCGTGCGCGGCAAGGGGCTGAAGACCAAGCTGATGCTGCCGGTGAATCTGCTGCGCGCGTGCACGCAGAGCCTAAGCGTGCTGCGTCGCGTGAAGCCCGATGTCGTGCTCGGCATGGGCGGCTACATCACGTTCCCGGCCGGGCTGATGACCGCGTTGAGCGGGTGCCCGCTGGTGCTGCACGAACAGAATTCGATCGCCGGTCTCGCGAACAAGGTGCTCGCGAAGCTCGCGAAGCGCGTGCTGGTCGCGTTTCCGAATGCGCTGCCGCACGGCGAATGGACCGGCAATCCGATTCGTGAGGAACTTGCGCGCGCGAATGCACCCAAAGCACGCTACGCGCAGCGTAACGGTCCGCTGAACGTGCTCGTCGTGGGTGGCAGCCTCGGCGCCGCCGCGTTGAACGAAGTCGTCCCGCGCGCGGTCGCGCTGTTAGCGCCCAATGAAAGACCGCGCATCGTGCATCAGGCGGGCGCGAAGCATATCGATGCGCTGCGCGAGAACTATGCGGCCGCAGGCTTGCAGGCAGGCGCGGACGTGTCGCTCGTGCCGTTCATCGACGACATGACGAGCGCCTATGCGCAGGCCGACCTGGTGATCTGCCGCTCGGGCGCGATGACGGTGTCGGAGATATCGGCGGTCGGCGTCGCGGCGCTGTTCGTGCCGTTCCCGTACGCGGTCGACGATCACCAGACCACTAATGCAGCGTTTCTCGCCGACAACGGCGCGGCGCTGGTCGTACAACAACGCGATCTGTCGGCGGAAAAGCTCGCCGACTGGTTGCGTAGCCAGACGCGGGAAAGTCTCGCGGAAATGGCGGAGCGTTCGCGCTCGCTCGCGAAACCGGATGCCACCGAACAGGTCGCGCAGATCTGCGCGACGGTGGCGGGTGCGGGTTCGATGGCGGGCATGAGCCCAGAAGGAAAGCAATGAAACACATCGTCAAACATATTCATTTCGTCGGCATCGGCGGCGTCGGCATGAGCGGCATCGCCGAAGTGCTCGTCAATCTCGGCTATCAGGTGAGCGGCTCGGACCTGTCGGGCAACGCGGTCACCGAGCGCCTCGCCGGGCTCGGCGCGCGCATTTCGATCGGGCACGCGGCGGAGAACATCGAAGGCGCGAACGCGGTGGTGGTGTCGACCGCGGTGCGCAGCGACAACCCGGAAGTGCTGGCCGCGCGTCATCGCCGCATTCCGATCGTGCCGCGCGCGGTGATGCTCGCGGAACTGATGCGTCTGAAGCAGGGCATCGCGATCGCCGGCACGCACGGCAAGACCACGACCACGTCGCTGGTTGCGAGCGTGCTCGCCGCGGGCGGGCTCGATCCGACCTTCGTGATCGGCGGCCGGCTGATCAGTGCGGGCGCGAATGCGCGTCTGGGCACCGGCGACTTCATCGTCGCCGAGGCGGACGAATCGGACGCGTCGTTCCTCAACCTGTTCCCGGTGATCGAAGTCATCACGAACATCGACGCCGATCATATGGATACCTATGGTCACGACTTCGCGCGTCTGAAGCAGGCGTTCATCGAATTCACGCACCGTCTGCCGTTCTATGGCATCGCGGTGCTGTGCGTCGACGATCCGAACGTAAAAGAGATCCTGCCGTTCGTGTCGAAGCCGATCATCCGCTACGGTTTTGCGGCCGATGCACAGGTGCGCGCGGTCAACGTCGAAGCGCGCGAAGGGCGCATGCATTTCACCGTGATGCGCGAAGACGCGGCGCCGCTCGACGTCACGTTGAACCTGCCGGGCGAGCACAACGTGCAGAACGCGTTGGCCGCAATTGCAATTGCGACTGAACTTGAAGTGAAAGATGCCGATATCCAGCGAGCGCTCGCGGATTTCAACGGCGTCGGCCGACGCTTCCAGCGTTACGGCGAAGTGCCGGTCGTCAGCGACGGCCAGGCCGCGGGCTCCTACACGCTGGTGGACGACTACGGTCACCACCCGGTCGAAATGGCCGCCACGGTGGCGGCGGCGCGCGGCGCATTTCCGGGTCGGCGCCTGGTGCTGGCGTTCCAGCCGCACCGCTTCACGCGCACGCGTGATTGCTTCGAGGATTTCGTGAAAGTGCTGTCGACCGTCGACGCGCTCGTGCTGACCGAAGTCTATGCGGCCGGCGAAGCGCCGATCGTCGCGGCGGACGGCCGCGCGTTGGCGCGCGCGCTGCGTGTCGCGGGCAAGGTCGAGCCGGTGTTCGTCGATACGGTCGATGAAGTGCCGGACGCGCTCTCTACGGTGGTGCGCGACGGTGATGTGGTGATTACGATGGGCGCGGGTTCGATCGGCGGTGTGCCGGGTCGCCTCGCTCAGGAACTGAAGGTGTGAGATGAGCAGTATCGATCCCAAAAAATTCGGCAAGGTGGCAGTGCTGCTCGGCGGTAATTCGGCCGAGCGCGAGGTGTCGCTCAATTCCGGACGTCTGGTGCTGCAGGGTCTGCGCGACGCCGGCGTCGACGCGCATCCGTTCGATCCGGCCGAGCGTCCGCTGTCGGCATTGAAGGAAGAGGGCTTCGTGCGCGCGTTCAACGCGCTGCATGGCGGCTACGGCGAAAACGGCCAGATCCAGGGCGCGCTCGATTTCTACGGCATCCGCTACACCGGTAGCGGCGTGCTCGGCTCGGCGCTCGGACTCGACAAGTTCCGCACCAAGCTCGTGTGGCAGCAGCTCGGCATTCCGACGCCGCCGTTCGAAGCGGTGCTGCGCGGTGACGACTACGAAGCGCGCGCGAAAGAGATCGTCGCGAAGCTCGGCCTGCCGCTGTTCGTCAAGCCGGCGAGCGAAGGTTCGAGCGTCGCCGTGATCAAGGTGAAGAGCGCGGACGCGCTGCCGGCCGCGCTGATCGAGGCCGTGAAATACGACCGTATCGTCGTGGTCGAGAAGAGCATCGAAGGCGGCGGCGAGTACACCGCGTGCATCGCCGGCAATCTGGATCTGCCGGTGATCCGCATCGTGCCGGCCGGCGAGTTCTACGACTATCACGCGAAGTACATCGCCAACGACACGCAGTATCTGATTCCCTGCGGTCTCGGCGCCGAAGAGGAAGCGCGCCTGAAGGTGCTCGCGCGCCGCGCGTTCGACGTGCTCGGCTGCACCGACTGGGGCCGCGCGGATTTCATGCTCGATGGTGAAGGCAAGCCGTACTTCCTCGAAGTGAACACGGCGCCCGGCATGACCGATCACTCGCTGCCGCCGAAAGCGGCGCGCGCGGTAGGCATCAGCTATCAGGAACTCGTGGTCGGCGTCTTGGCGCTGACGCTGCAGGATTAACCAGGGTAAGCGCAAGCAACACCATGTGGAACAACGTTCGCCAGCTCAATCTCGCCACCAACGCGCTGCACGCGTTGCTGGTGCTCGTGCTGCTGGCGGCGGGCGGTTACTGGATGATCCAGCGCCCGAATTTCGCGCTGCGCGAGATCCAGATCGACGGCGACACCGAGCACATCAATTCGCCGACGGTGCGCGCCGGCGTTGTGGGGCGCCTGAAGGGCAACTACTTCACGGTCGATCTCGACGCCGCGCGTCAGGCGTTCGAGCAGATGCCGTGGGTGCGTCACGCGAGCGTGCGGCGCGTGTGGCCGAATGCACTGGCTGTCACGCTCGAAGAGTACAAGCCGCTAGGGACGTGGGGCAGCGATCAGCTGGTGAGCGTCGACGGCGAACTGTTCACCGCGAACCAGGGCGAGCTCGACGAAGAACTGCCCGCGTTCGACGGCCCGGACGGTACGGCGAAGGAAGTCGTCGCGCGTTATCACGACTTCCAGAAGTGGTTCGCGGCGATCAACGCGACGCCCGAGGAAGTGACGCTGTCGCCGCGCTATGCGTGGACGGTGAAACTGTCGAACGGCACGCAGGTGGAGTTCGGCCGCGAACGCAATCAGGACACGCTGGCCGATCGCAGCAAACGCCTGACCGCGGCATGGGGCGCGGTGACGCAACGTTGGGGAAAGGATATCGAGAATGCGGACTTGCGCTATCCGAACGGTTTCGCGATTCGTGCCGCTGGCATGCGCTTCATCAGCGAACCCGACAAGGGCAAGAAGTAAACGGACATCACACGCACTGAGCACGCTATGAGTAAAGACTATAAGGATCTGCTGGTCGCCCTCGACATCGGGACGTCGAAGGTAGTGGCCATCGTCGCCGAGTTGAAGGGCGAGGGTCACTACGAGGTGATCGGTCTCGGCCAGAGCGAATCGAAGGGGCTCAAGAAGGGCGTGGTGGTGAACATCGAAGCCACCGTGCAGTCGATTCAGCGCGCGCTCGAGGAAGCCGAGCTGATGGCCGACTGCAAGATCACGAACGTGTTCACCGGGATCGCCGGCAGCCATATCCGCAGCTTCAATTCCAGCGGCATGGTCGCGATCAAGGAGAAGGAAGTCACGCAGGCGGACGTGGCGCGCGTGATCGAAACGGCCAAGGCGATCAACATCCCGACCGATCAGCAGGTGCTGCATATCCTCACGCAGGAATTCATCATCGACGGCCAGGAAGACGTGCGCGAGCCGATCGGCATGAGCGGCATCCGCCTCGAAGTGAAGGTGCATATCGTCACCGGCGCGGTCAGCGCGGCGCAGAACATCGTCAAGTGCGTGCGCCGCTGCGGTCTCGAAGTGAACGACCTGATTCTGCAGCCGCTCGCGTCGTCGCTGGCGGTGCTGACGGAAGACGAAAAGGAACTGGGCGTGGTGCTGGTCGACATCGGCGGCGGCACGACGGACATCGCGATCTTCAGCGAAGGCGCGATCCGCCACACCGCCGTGATTCCGATCGCCGGCGACCAGATCACCAGCGACATCGCAATGGCGCTGCGCACGCCGACGCCGGATGCCGAAGACATCAAGGTCGACTACGGCATCGCCAAGCAGGCGCTCGCCGATCCGGACGAGATGATCGAAGTGCCGGGTCTCGGCGAACGCGGTCCGCGCACGCTGTCGCGCCAGGCGCTGGCGGCGGTGATCGAGCCGCGCGTCGAAGAACTGTTTTCGCTCGTGCAGCAGGTGGTGCGCGAGTCGGGTTACGAGGAGTTGCTGAGTTCGGGCGTCGTGCTGACGGGCGGCGCGTCGATGATGATCGGCATGGTCGAGCTCGGTGAGGACATTTTCCTGAAGCCGGTGCGCATTGGCGTGCCGGAGTACGCGGGCGGTCTCGCCGACGTCGTGCGCAATCCGCGCTATTCGACGGCGATGGGCCTGCTCGTCGAAGGACGCTCGCAGCGCATGCGCGGGCGCAAGGTTGCGGTGCAGTCGGGGTCGATGGGACAGGTGTTCTCGCGCATGAAGGACTGGTTCCTCGGCAACTTCTGACCAGGGGTTTCGAGAAATTCGCGCTGGTGCCGGCGGCCGGTGCGCGACAGGAGGTTGCCCGATCTCCTGCCGGATAACGCCGAGTGGCAGTAACTTTTTATCTTGACGGAGGCAACATGGAATTCCAGATGCTGGAAACCGAAACGAGCGGCACCATCATCAAGGTCGTCGGAGTCGGTGGCGCTGGCGGCAATGCCGTTCAGCACATGATCAACAAAGGCGTGCAAGGCGTCGACTTCATCGTGATGAACACGGACGCGCAGGCGCTGTCGCGTTCGCGCGCAACCGCGGTGATCCAGCTCGGCAACACGGGTCTGGGCGCAGGTGCCAAGCCGGAAATGGGCCGCGCCGCCGCTGAAGAAGCACGCGAGCGCATCGCCGACGCACTGCGCGGCGCGCACATGGTGTTCATCACCGCCGGCATGGGTGGCGGCACGGGCACGGGCGCGGCACCGGTCGTCGCGCAGATCGCGAAGGAAATGGGCATTCTGACCGTCGGCGTCGTCAGCAAGCCGTTCGAATTCGAAGGCGGCAAGCGGATGCGCGTGGCGGAAGCCGGTTCGCAACAACTGGAGGATCACGTCGACTCGCTGATCGTCGTGCTGAACGACAAGCTGTTCGAGGTGATGGGCGACGACGCCGAGATGGACAAGTGCTTCCAGTGCGCTGACGACGTTCTGAACAACGCGGTTGCGGGCATTGCGGAAATCATCAACGTCGACGGTCTCGTCAACGTCGACTTCGAAGACGTGAAGACCGTGATGGGCGAGCAGGGCAAGGCGATGATGGGCACGGCGACGGTTGCCGGTGTCGATCGCGCGCGTCTCGCGGCCGAGCAGGCCGTCGCGAGCCCGCTGCTGGAAGGCGTCGATCTGTCGGGCGCGCGTGGCGTGCTGGTCAACATCACGTCGAGCCGTTCGCTGCGTCTGTCGGAAACGCGCGAAGTGATGAACACGATCAAGAGCTATGCCGCGGAAGATGCGACGGTGATCTTCGGCGCCGTGTACGACGATGCAATGGGCGACGCGCTGCGCGTGACGGTCGTGGCAACGGGTCTCGGCCGCGCGGCGAAGAAGCAGCAATCGGCACCGATGACGCTGCTGCGCACCGGCACCGACAACCAGCCGGTCGGCGCGATGGCGCACGCAGCGTACGCACCGGCGGCAGGCCATGCCAGCACGGCCGACTACGGCGCGCTCGACACGCCGGCAGTGTGGCGCACGTCGCGCGACACGGCGGCCTCGCACGTGCAGGCGCTGCAGGAAAAGGGCGTCGATACGTACGACATTCCTGCATTCCTGCGCAAGCAGGCGGACTGAGCGCACGGGCAGGCTTCGTTGCCGCGCTGCGACTGAGGTCGCAAGTGCAGCGCTGGCGGACGAACGCACGAGCGTGGCGGGTGAACGGCAAGCAGGTCGCGTATCGTCTGGTTCGCGGCAGGGGCAACTGCCCTCTGCGGATTCGCGAGGCGGACGAAGTGACTGCCGCCGCACGGTGTGGCTTATAGTTGAAAAGGCCGAACCGATATTCACTGCGACACGAGGACGTGCGAGCGTGCTTCGCATCGATGCAAAGGACTGAGCATGATCAAGGAAGGTGAAAAGCTGCCCGACGCGACGCTCTTCGAGTATGTCGAAGACGACCGGGCGGGCTGCACGATCGGACCGAACAGTTTCGACGTGCGCGAGCAGACGGCGGGCAAACGCGTGGTGATCTTCGGATTGCCTGGCGCGTTCACGCCGACCTGTTCGGCCAAACATGTACCGGGCTATGTCGAGCATGCCGAGCAGTTGCGCGCTGCCGGCATCGACGAAATCTGGTGCGTGTCCGTCAACGACGCGTTCGTCATGGGCGCGTGGGGACGCGATCAGCACACCTCGGGCAAGGTGCGCATGATGGCGGACGGCAGTGCGGCTTTTACACGGGCGCTTGGTCTGGAGCAGGATCTGTCGGCGCGCGGCATGGGGATTCGTTCCCTGCGCTACGCGATGGTGGTCGACGACGGCGTGGTCAAGACGCTGAACGTCGAGGCCGCCGGCAAATTCGAAGTCAGCGATGCAGCGAGTATTCTCGCTACGTTGAGCTAGTTGCTGACGTCGCACCTTCGCCGCGACCCGCGCGCTGATGCCGCGTGGCGCGACGGCAACGGTGATTACGACGCTTTTGTGACAGGCCGTTACGCGGGCCGATGACCGGAAACGCCTCCGTTCCGGGGCATCGGCCCGTCACGCTTTCCGTCGCTAAGCCCAATGGGTAATGCAGCGAAACAGATTGTCACGTTCCCCGCAAAGACGCTGGTCTGGGGATTGGAGTATAATTGCGGCTATGGAATAAAAAATCCTGATTAGGATTTTCAATCGAATAGAAGACCACCATGTTGAAGCAGCGCACAATCAAATCGATCGTCAAGACTGTCGGTATCGGATTGCACTCCGGCCGTAAAGTCAATCTGACGCTCCGTCCGGCGGGGCCGGACACTGGCATCGTGTTTTCGCGCGTGGATTTGCCCACGCCGGTGGACATTCCTGCGTCGGCGATGGCGATTGGCGATACGCGTCTGGCTTCCGTGTTGCAGAAAGACGGCGCGCGCGTGTCGACCATCGAGCATCTGATGTCCGCCTGCGCCGGTCTTGGCATCGACAATCTTTACGTCGACGTCACCGCCGAAGAAATCCCGATCATGGACGGCAGCGCGGGTTCGTTCGTGTTCCTGATCCAGTCGGCGGGTATCGAAGAGCAGAACGCAGCGAAGAAATTCATCAAGGTCACGAAGCCGATCGAAATCCGCGACGGCGACAAGTTCGCGCGCCTCGATCCGTATTTCGGCTTCAAGCTCAAGTTCACGATCGACTTCCGTCACCCCGCCGTGGACAAAACCGGTCAGGCGCTGGAAGTGGATTTCGCCAACACGTCGTACGTGCGCGAAATCGCGCGCGCCCGCACGTTCGGCTTCGCGCATGAAGTGGAAATGATGCGTGAGCTCGGCCTCGCGCGGGGCGGCAGCATGGACAACGCGATTGTGCTCGACGAGTACCGCATCCTGAACAACGACGGCCTTCGTTACGACGACGAGTTCGTCAAGCACAAGATGCTCGACGCGATCGGCGACCTGTACGTGATCGGTCACCCACTGCTCGCGTCGTACACCGCGTACAAGTCCGGCCACGGCCTGAACAATGCATTGCTGCGCGAGTTGCTCGCGCACGAAGACTCGTACGAAATCGTCACCTTCGACGACACGCAAAAGGCCCCGCGCGGCTTCGCGTACGAAACGCAGACGGCGTTCGCATAAAGCCGGCGTGACAGGCAGGCAGATGAAAAACGGCCCCTCCGGGCCGTTTTTTTCGTTCAGCGTTCAGCGATTGCGCTGATGCCGCGCGGCCATGCGCGCGAGCGCTTCCTGCAACGGCGAAGGCTCGAGCGATTCGCTCAACGCCTGCAGCGCGGCGGCGCCGGCCGGCGTCATGCGCGCCTGCTTGACGGGCGGCGGTTCTTTAAGCGGCTGCGGCCGTACGCGAATCTTCAGAGCCTGCACGGGCCAGCCGCGCTGCTGCAAATCCACCAGCAGCCGCGGCTCCAGATGCCGCAGACGCGCCGCGAGCGCGTTGTGCGCGGCGAATAGCGCCAGCACGCCCTCCTTGATGAAGCTGGGCTCGACACTCGTCGCCAGATAGTCGGGCAAAAGCTCGCGCAGATCCTTCTCGAGCGCGGCGATCTGCTCGACGCCCGCGCGCAACGCCGCGAACGCGTCCGTGCGGCCGAGAACCTCGGCGAGCGGTTGCGGGCGGCGCAGATCGAACTGCTTCGGCGGCCTTGAAAAGGACGAAAAACGGCTCATGTTTGGCATTGACACGTGAACTCGCCCCATGCGCGCTCACGCCGCGATTGTACCGCGCGAGCAGCTTGCGATGCCGGTCCGCGCGGCGCCGAAGGTTGCCTGGCGGGGCCGAACAGAGCCGGCGCCGTCACGGCTCCGACACGAGCGCAGCCGGAGGCGCGTGCTAAAATGCCCGATTCGAATTCACTCTTGGACTAAGCCGCCGAGGACTTTCCGACCCAGGCGCGGTATGCATGTAGCGCACACCGCGAGCCAGCCGAAGCCGCGACGCAGACACCGATCCGATGACCACCGGTTTTCTACAGAAGATTTTTGGCAGCCGTAATCAGCGGCTTGTCAAGCAATATCAAAAGACCGTCGCGGCGATCAATGCGCTCGAGCCGCAGATCGAGCAATTGACGGATGACCAACTGCGCGCCAAAACGGGTGAATTCCGCCAGCGCGTCGCGAGCGGCGAATCGCTCGACAAGATCCTGCCGGAGGCGTTCGCGGTCTGCCGCGAGGCCAGCAAGCGGGTGCTGAAGATGCGCCACTTCGACGTGCAGCTGATCGGCGGTATGGCGCTGCACTACGGCAAGATCAGCGAAATGCGCACCGGCGAGGGCAAGACGCTCGTCGCGACGCTGCCGGTCTACCTGAACGCGCTGTCGGGCCGCGGCGTCCACGTGGTCACGGTCAACGACTACCTCGCGCAGCGCGACGCCGAGTGGATGGCGCGTCTCTATAACTTCCTCGGTCTGTCGGTCGGTATCAACCTGTCGCAGATGGAGCACACGGCGAAGCAGCAAGCCTACGCCGCCGACATCACCTACGGCACCAACAACGAATTCGGCTTCGACTACCTGCGCGACAACATGGTCTACGAGACCGACGCGCGCGTGCAGCGGAGCCTGAACTTCGCGGTCGTCGACGAGGTGGACTCAATCCTGATCGACGAAGCGCGTACGCCGCTGATCATCTCCGGCCAGGCCGAAGACCACACCGAACTCTACGTGCGCATGAACGCACTGCCGCCGCTGCTCGAGCGCCAGATCGGCGAAGAGAAGGCGGACGGCACCGGCGTCGAGAAGCCTGGCGACTACACGCTGGACGAAAAAGGCCGTCAGGTGTTCCTGACCGAGTCTGGCCACGAAAAGGCGGAGCGGCTGCTCTCCGAGTGGGGTCTGATCGGTGAGGGCGAAAGCCTGTACGCGCCACAGAACATCACGCTGATGCATCACGTGTACGCGGCGCTGCGCGCGCATACGCTGTTCTTCAAGGATCAGCACTACGTCGTGCAGAACGGCGAAGTGATCATCGTCGACGAATTCACCGGCCGTCTGATGGCCGGCCGCCGGTGGTCGGACGGTCTGCACCAGGCGGTCGAGGCGAAGGAGCACGTGAAGATCCAGAGCGAGAACCAGACGCTCGCGTCGATCACGTTCCAGAACTACTTCCGCATGTACGCGAAGCTGGCCGGCATGACCGGCACGGCCGACACCGAAGCGTACGAATTCAACGAGATCTACGGTCTCGAAACGGTCGTGATCCCGACCAACCGTCCGCCGAAGCGGATCGACAAGCAGGATCAGATCTACAAGACCGCGAAGGAACGCTACGACGCGGTGATCCGCGACATCCGCGAGTGCTACGAACGCGGGCAGCCGGTGCTGGTCGGCACGACGTCGATCGAGAACTCGGAACTGCTGTCGCATCTGCTGAAGCAGGCCGGCTTGCCGCACGAAGTGCTGAACGCGAAGCAGCACGCGCGCGAAGCGGCAATCGTCGCCGAAGCGGGTCGTCCGCAACGCATCACGATCGCGACCAACATGGCCGGCCGTGGTACGGACATCGTGCTCGGCGGCAACGCGGAGAAGCAGGCGTCGTTCATCGAGCAGGACGAAACGCTCTCCGACGACGAAAAGCAACGCCGCATCCAGAAGCTGCACGACGAATGGCAGACGCTGCACGATCAGGTGAAGGCCGCGGGCGGTCTGCACATCATCGGCACCGAACGTCATGAGTCGCGCCGGATCGACAACCAGCTGCGCGGCCGTGCTGGCCGTCAGGGTGACCCGGGTTCGTCGCGCTTCTATCTGTCGCTGGAAGATCCGCTGCTGCGCATTTTCGCGGGCGACCGCGTGCGCGCGATCATGGACCGTCTCAAGATGCCGGAAGGCGAGGCGATCGAAGCAGGCATCGTGTCGCGTTCGATCGAATCGGCGCAACGCAAGGTCGAGGCGCGCAACTTCGATATTCGTAAGCAATTGCTCGAATATGACGACGTGTCGAACGACCAGCGCAAGGTGATCTACCAGCAGCGCAACGAACTGCTCGAAGCGAACGACATCACCGAGACCATCACCGCGATGCGTCACGGCGTGGTGGGCGACATCGTGCATCAGTTCGTGCCGGTGGGCAGTATCGAAGAACAGTGGGACGTGCCCGAGCTCGAAGAAGTGCTGCGCAACGAATGGCAGCTCGACCTCGCGATCCAGGAAATGATCAACGAGTCGAACTCGATCAGCGCGGAAGAGATTCTCGAAGCTGTCGAGGCCGCCGCGGACGAGGGGTACGAAGCGAAGGTCCAGCTGGTCGGCCGTGAATCGTTCAGCGCGTTCGAGCGCTCGATCATGCTGCAGACGCTCGACCGCGCATGGCGCGAGCATCTGGCCGCGCTCGACCATCTGCGTCAGGGCATCCATCTGCGCGGCTATGCGCAGAAGAACCCGAAGCAGGAATACAAGCGCGAGGCGTTCGAACTGTTCGCCGCGATGCTCGACGCGGTGAAGCTCGAAGTCACGCGCATCGTGATGAACGTGCAGATCCAGTCGCCGGAGCAGCTCGAAGCGGCCGCGGAGCAGATGGAAGAGCAGGGCGGTCATCTGGAGAACGTCGAGTTCCGTCATGCCGAGTTCGCGGAAGCCGGCGCCGCCGCGCCGGTTGCAGCCGAAGCGGCCACCGCCGCGATGATCGGCGACGCAATGAGCCATGGTCATGGCCACGGCGCGGTGCCGCAGACCCTGAACGTGAATACCGACAACGTGCCGAAAGTCGGCCGCAACGACCCGTGTCCGTGCGGTAGCGGCAAGAAGTACAAGCAGTGCCACGGCAAGATCGCATAATTGCCGACGCGGCGCGCTTCAGGGCGCGCCGCGTCGCTTTTGAGCGCCGCTTGTCCGTTTTGATTTCGCGGGTGACCCGGCAACACGCCCGGGTCATCAGTTCCGTTTCCCCGATGCCGGCGTCCGCCGGCATTTTCTTCGACAGGTCGCGACCATGGCTGTCAACTTTCCCTCGATCGATCCCGCTCAACTCCACCCCGTCGCCGGCGTCACGCTAGGCTGGGCGGAAGCGAATATCCGCAAGCCGAACCGCAAGGACGTGCTCGTCATTTCCGTCGACGAAGGCGCGACGGTCGGCGGCGTGTTCACGCAGAACCGCTTCTGCGCGGCGCCCGTCACGGTCTGCCGCGAGAACCTGCAGCGCGTGCGCGCGGGCGGCAAGCCGATTCGCGCGCTGGTGATCAACACCGGCAACGCGAACGCGGGCACCGGTGAGCAGGGCCTCGCGGCGACGCGCGAAACCTGCGCGGAACTCGCGCGTCTCGCCGACATCCTGCCCGAGCAGGTGCTGCCGTTCTCGACGGGCGTGATCCTCGAACCGCTGCCGGTCGATCGTCTGAAGGCCGGTTTGCCGGCCGCGCTCGCGAATCGCAAGGAAGCAAACTGGTACGACGCGGCGCAGTCGATCATGACGACCGACACGCTGCCGAAGGCGAGCTCGCGCCAGGTCACGATCGACGGCCACACGGTCACGCTGACCGGCATCAGCAAGGGCGCCGGCATGATCAAGCCGAACATGGCGACCATGCTCGGCTTCCTCGCGTTCGACGCAGCCGTCGCGCAGGCCGTGCTCGACGAACTCGTGAAGCACGTCGCGGACCGCTCGTTCAACTGCATTACGATCGATGGCGATACGTCGACCAACGATTCGTTCATCCTGATCGCGTCGGGCAAATCAAGCCTGCCCGCGATCACGTCCACCGATTCGCCCGCTTATGCAGCGCTGCGCGACGCGGTGACCGAGGTCGCGCAGAGCCTCGCGCAACTGATCGTGCGCGATGGTGAAGGCGCGACCAAGTTCATGACCGTGCATGTCGAAGGCGGCTCGAGCGTCGGCGAATGCCGCCAGATCGCCTACGCGATCGGCCATTCGCCGCTCGTCAAGACGGCCTTCTATGCATCGGACCCGAACCTCGGCCGCATTCTCGCGGCCATCGGCTATGCCGGCGTGGACGATCTCGACGTCGGCAAGATCGATCTGTATCTCGACGACGTGCTGGTCGCGACTGCCGGCGGCCGCAACCCGGCCTACCGCGAAGAAGACGGCCAGCGCGTGATGAAAAAGAGCGAGATCGGCATTCGCGTCGTGCTCGGCCGCGGCAATGCGCAAGCCACGATCTGGACCTGCGATCTGTCGCACGACTACGTGAGCATCAACGCCGACTACCGCTCGTAATCAGGTTCAAAGCTCGGCCGCGGGCCGCCTACTTACCATGGACAAACTCGAACAGTTTCTGACCCGGGCCGAAGCCGTGCTCGGCCGCCTGGAAGCGATGCTTCCGCCCGCCGCGCCGGACATCGACTGGTCGGCCGCAGTCGCGTTTCGCTGGCGCAAGCGCCAGGGGCGCGGCTACCTGCAGCCGGTGCCCGCCATTTCGTCGATCACGCTCGACGACCTGCAGAACATCGATCGGCAGAAAGGGCTGATCGAACAGAACACGCGCCAGTTTGTGCGCATGCAGCCGGCCAACAACGTGCTGCTGACGGGCGCGCGGGGCACCGGCAAGTCGTCGCTGATCAAGGCGTGTCTGAACGCTTACGCGAAAGACGGCCTGCGTCTGATCGAAGTGGACAAGGACGATCTGCACGACCTCGGCGACATTGTCGATCTGATCGCGAAGCGCCCGGAGCGCTTCATCGTCTTCTGCGACGACCTGTCGTTCGAAGAAGGCGAGTCGGGCTACAAGGCGCTGAAAGTCGCGCTCGACGGCTCGGTCGCCGCGCAATCCGACAACGTGCTGATCTACGCGACGTCGAACCGCCGCCATCTGCTGCCCGAGTACATGAGCGACAACGAAACGTACAAGCACACGTCGGACGGCGAGATTCATCCGGGTGAACTGGTCGAAGAGAAGATTTCGCTGTCGGAGCGTTTCGGGCTGTGGGTCAGCTTCTATCCGTTCAAACAGGACGACTATCTGACGATCATCGCGCACTGGCTGCGTCATTTCGGTTGCGACGACGCCGAGATCGAATCGGCGCGCGGCGATGCGCTCGTGTGGGCGCTCGAACGCGGCTCGCGCTCGGGGCGGGTCGCATGGCAATTCGCGCGCGACTGGTCTGGCCGTAAGACGCCGGCATGAGCGACGCTGGCAAAAACGCGGGCAATAGCGCCGGCACTAACGGCGCCGGCCGACCCGTCACCGAGGTCGCGGTCGGCGTGCTGGTGCAGCCTGACGGGCGCTATCTGCTCGCACAGCGTCCGGCGGGCAAGCCGTACGAGGGCTACTGGGAGTTTCCGGGGGGCAAGCTGGAGGCGGGTGAGTCAGTCGAGGCCGCGCTTGCGCGCGAGCTGCACGAGGAGCTGGGAATCGAGGTCGAAGCGAGCCATCTGTGGCACACGCTCGAACACGATTATCCGCACGCCTATGTGCGCCTATTCTTCTGCAAGGTGACGCAGTGGTCGGGCGAGCCCCACGGGCGTGAAGGCCAGGCCTTCGTGTGGCAGAGCTTGCCTGCGGATGTCTCGCCGTTGTTACCGGCCACAATCCCGGTGCTGGAGTGGCTGGCGGCCGAAAACAAGTGATCGGTTGAAACAGAGTGGCTGAAAAGGCCACGCGATAGCGTTGCGCTGTCTCGGGAGCGTCGCGATTCGCGTGGCTTTTTTGCTGGCTCACTCAGTGCGGGTTGTAGTCGCCGCGCGGCGTTTCCTCTTCGGACGAAGACCCTTCCTGTTCGTTGCCGCCAATCCGGTATTTTTCGGCGGCCCATGCGCCGAGATCAATCTGCTTGCAGCGCTCGGAGCAGAAAGGACGGAAGCGGCTCTCGGGGATCCAGCGGACATCTTTACCGCAGGTAGGACATTTGACGACGGTAGGCATACGGTCGGACGGTCAATCGCAAACGGAACAAGTAACGAATATAGGGCTATTTCGCGCCGCTTCAAAGGCGCGTTCGGTCAAATCCGGGGTGCGCTGCCCGATGCGGCGGCGATTTTCAGGCGATTACAGGCTGCAGAGCGTGAGCTGGAACGGCACGTCGACGTCGACCGCACGCGGCCGCAGATCGCCGTCCTGCACCGTGAAACGCACCCACAGCATGTACTTGTTGGCGCTCGCTTCGGGAATCACGCGCAATTCGGGCGCGACGCGAACCTGCATCAATTGATACGAGCGGCCCGACAGCATTTGCTGATAGCTGCCTTGCATCGCCATCACCTTCGACGCCTGGCCCGACTCGCGCGCGAGCCGCAGCACGATCGTGGCTGCGTCGCGCAGCGGCAAAAGCGGCGTGACCCACTTGGCGATGTCCTGGCGACGCTGATCGGGATGCAACTGTTGCCACGCGTAATACGAGGGCAGGTCGAATTTGCAGGTGCCACCGGGGATGATTGCGCGGCTGCGAATGCTCGCGAGCCATTCGTTGTCTGCAAGATGCTGGCCGGTCTTGCCTTGCATCTGCGTGAGCCCCGCAAGTGTCTGCTCGATTTCGCCGAGCACCGCTTCGAGCGCGTTCTGCTCGATGCCCGGATTGCCGCGAAACGGCGCGAGCGTTTGCCGCTGCCGTTCGAGCTCTTTCATCAGATCCGACTTCAGATCCGCGCGGCCAGCTACTTCGGAGATTTCGAACAGCGTTGTCAGTGCGACGTGATGTTCCCGCGCGTCTTCCTGAGTCAGAAAGAACGTGAAGCGCTCGAACAGATCTTCGAGCCGCAACAGCGTCCGGATTCGCTCATTGAAGGGGTACTCGTAAAGGATCAAGCGGGCTCGCCTCGGGCGTGGTCGGTGACAGGAATGCAAAACATTCTAATGCCGTGGGACTACCCAGGCAATCACGCACGCTTTCCGCGTGCTTTCGCAACTTTTTTGTCAGTTCCCGGTGTTCTGAGCGCTTCGGCTCTCGCATGCGCGCAAAGTTCAATTGTGCCCTGACGACGCGTGCCGAAGATGCGTATCCGCCTCACGGGGCACCATGCGCTTGATGCGTGCAAGCGAGGCCGACCTGAGAGCTCCGCGCGCTACGACTCGGCCTCACCCTTCGCGAGCGACAGATACGCTTGATGGTGAGCGTCCACCTGCGCCTCGAGTTCCAGGAGCGGCGCATTGTCATTGACGATCACGTCGTCGGCGGCGGCGAGGCGCGCTTCGCGCGTGGCCTGGCGCGCGATGATCGCGAGCACCTGCTCACGGCTGAAGCCGTTGCGGCTTATCACCCGCGCGATTTGCGTGTCGACGCTGCAATCGACGGTGAGCACGCGATTCACACGGTTCTTCCAGGTGCCGGACTCGACCAGCAACGGCACCACGACGATCACATACGGCCCTTGCGCTTCGCGCTCTTCGCGCTCGGTTTCCGCGCGAATCAGCGGATGCGTGATGCCTTCCAGACGTTTGCGCGCAGTGTCGTCGCTGAACACGAGCGTGCGCATGCGCGCGCGATCGAGCGAGCCGTCGGCGGCGACGAACTCAGTGCCGAATTCGGCGGCGATGTGCGGCATCGCCAATCCATGCGGCGCGGTGATGCGATGCGCGATCACGTCGGTATCGACGAGCGGCACGCCGCGCGCGGCAAACAGATTGGCAACCGTCGACTTGCCGCTACCGATGCCGCCGGTGAGTCCCACAACGAACATGCTTCAGCCTCCCAAAGCCAGGTAAAGCGGCGTGCCGGCAAACAGCGTGAGCGCACCGCCCGCCGCGAGAAATGGCCCAAACGGCAGCGGCTCTTCGAAGCGCATACGGCCGCGCCACGTCGCCGCGAGGCCGATCACGGCGCCGGCCACAGCGGCGACCAGCACGATTTGCGGCAGTGCGGGCCAGCCGAGCCACGCGCCGAGCGCCGCGAGCAGTTTGAAGTCGCCATAGCCCATGCCTTCGATACCGCGCACGAGCCTGAACGCCCAATGCACGGCCCATAACACCAGATATCCGAAGATAGCCCCGAGGACCGCATCATGCAGGTTCGTGAACATGCCGTTGAAATTGACGATCAGGCCGGCCCACAACAGCGGCAAGGTCAAGGAATCGGGCAGCAGATGCGTATCGATATCGATCGCGCTCATCGCAAGCAACGTTGCGCACAGGCCGAACGCAGCGAGTGCCATCAAGGTCGGGCCGAACGCCATCAATGCGCCTGCGGCGAAAGCTGCACTCGCGATTTCGAGCAGCGGATAACGTGCGCTGATGTGCGTGCCGCATGCGGAACAGCGGCCGCGTAACAGCAGGTAGCTCAACACCGGCAAGTTTTCCCACGCGCTCAGTACGTGGCCGCAATGCGGGCACGCGCTACGCGGCACCCACAGGTTGTAGCGCTCGGGCAGTCCGTCGCCGGGCCGCGGCTCGTCGGTGGCCTCGCTGATTTCGGCGCGCCAGGCACGCTCGAGCATGATCGGCAGCCGATGCACGACCACGTTCAGGAAGCTGCCGATCACGAGGCCGAGCACGATCGCGAACGCGATCTGCACCCCGGCGGGCAGACTCGCGAGCGCGAGGCCGATATCGCTTGCAAAGCGGCCTGGCAGTAAGCCCGCGAGCAAGCTGGAGGAGGTTTGTGACACGAGCGGTAGAGGAGCCTGCATGGTCATGAAGTGGATTCGGCTGCGATGCTACACCACGTTGCCGAGTTGAATAATGGGAAGATACATCGCGATTACGAGGCCGCCGACCAGCGTGCCGAGCACGACGATCACGAGCGGTTCGCACAGGCTCGACAGCGTACCGATGCGGTCGTCGACCTGGCGATCCGCGAGCGACGCGACATCGAGCAGCATGCTGTCGAGCGCGCCAGATTCCTCGGCGACCGCAACGGGCTGCACGACCTCGGCAGGAAAGCAGCGTGCCGCGCGCATCGCCGCGGCGAGCCTTTCGCCGCGCCGCAGTCTGATGGCGATGCTTGCCGTTGCGCGATCGAAGAAGGCATTGCCGGTCGCCTGGGTGAGCGAATCGAACGCGTCGGCGAGCGGTGTGCCAGCGGACAGCAAAGTGCCGAGCGCGCGACTCCAGCGCGCTGCGCACAGCGTGCGCAGCAGCGGGCCGGCCACCGGCAGGTTGAGCGACAGGCGAGCGAAGCGGATGCGCGCGCTGGTCGATCGACGCAGCACGAACGAGATGGCCGAGCTCATTGCGAGCATCAGCGCGAACAGCGGCACACTCCAGCGCGCGGCACCCGCCGAAAGCGCCAGCACGAACTGCGTCGGCGCGGGCAGCCTGGCGCCGAAGCCATCGAAGATCTGCTTGAACGTCGGCACGACCCACACCAGCAACGCGGCGGTTATCGCGATCGCGAGCAGCAGGATCGCGACTGGATAGGTGAGAGCCGCGCGCACCTTTGCACGCTGTGCGGCGGCGCGTTCGCGATCGTCGGCGAGGCGGGCGAGCACGGTGACGAGCGCGCCCGCCGCTTCACCCACCTCGACGAGTTGGCAATACAGCGCATTGAACTGCGCCGGATGCCGCTGCAGGGCCGCCGAAAACCGCAGGCCGGCAGTGATATCTCGCGCGACCGTACCGACGATCCGCGGCATGCCTTGCCGCTGACCCGACGCCGGCGTCTGCGCGAGCAGTTCGAGCGCGGGCGCGAGCGGCAAGCCGGCACGCAGCAGACTGGACAGTTGTCGCGTGAATAGCGTGACATCGGCCGCGCTGGTCTTTGGGCGTGGCGCCGGCCCTTGCGTTGCGAGCTCGACGATAAAGAGGTTGTCGCGTTTGAGCAGCGTGCGCGCGGCGCTCGCGTCGGGCGCGATGAGCGTGCCGCTATGACGCGTGCCGTCCGCGTCGACGCCGCGCCACCTGAAGCGCAGATCGGCTGAGACGGACCCTGTCGGTGACAGCGCGGGGATACTCATGCGACCTCCGTGGCGGCGAGCGCTTCGGCGAGACTGGTGGTGCCGTCGCGCACGCGCGCTAGCGCCGCGTCGCGTAACGTCGCGACCTGTTCGGTCTGCGCGAGGCGGCCCAGCTCGTGCGCGCCCGCGCTTGTGACGATCAGCTCGCGCATCGCGTCGGAAACGGGCATCACCTGATGTATGCCGACGCGCCCCCGGTAGCCGATGCCATGGCAAGCCGCGCAGCCGGTCCCCGCATACGGTTGCCAGCCGTCCAGCTCGTGTTCGCCGAAGCCCGCCGCGTGGAGCGCGGCCGCGGAATGGGGCGCAGGTGCTCGACACTCGACGCACAGTCGCCGCACCAGCCGCTGCGCGGTCACCATCCGCAGCGCGGCGGCAAGGTTGTACGGCTCGACACCGATATCGATGAGGCGCGCGATGGCTGCGGGGGCGTCGTTGGTATGCAGCGTGGACAGCACGAGGTGGCCGGTTTGGGCGGCCTTCACGGCGACGTCGGCGGTTTCGTTGTCGCGGATTTCGCCGACCATGATCACGTCAGGGTCCTGACGCAGGAACGCGCGCAGTGCGACCGCGAACGTAAGCCCGGCTTTTTCGCGCACGCTGACCTGGTTGATGCCGGCCAGCTGAATCTCGGCCGGATCTTCCACCGAGCAGAGGTTGCGTGCCTCGCCGTTCAGCAGATTCAGGAAGCAGTACAGCGAAAGCGTCTTGCCGCTGCCCGTTGGTCCGGTGACGAGCATCAGACCGTGCGGCGCGCGGATCGCGGCATCGACGGCCACGCGCTGCCGCGGATCGAGGCCGAGCGAATCGAGTGATAAATCTGCGGGTAGCGCGTCGAGCCGTCGTAGTACCAGCTTTTCGCCGAACAGCGTCGGCAGTGAATTGACTCGGTAATCCTCGAGTCGCCCTGGCGACGTCGCGAGGCGTAGCCGGCCGTCTTGCGGCACGCGTCGCTCGGCGATGTCCATGCGCGCGAGCACCTTGACACGCGTGACGAACGCATCGCGCAGATGCGCGGGCGGCCGCGGGATTTCATGCAGTACGCCGTCGATACGCAGGCGCACACGCCAGCCGTGCTCGGCCGGCTCGATGTGGATATCCGACGCATTGCGCCGCGTCGCTTCGTGCAACGTGTCGGTCAACAGACGCACGGCCGGGGCATTGTCCGGATCGTTCAGATTCGTTGCGCTGGATTCGCCGTCGGCAGCGAGTGGGCGCCGCAATGCCGCGGTGGTGGCGAAGGGTGTTTGCATAAGAGACCGGTGATGAGCCGCCTGTAGAACATGACGGCTTCATCTTCCGGATGAGAGCGTCCGAGTGCCATTCGGCCATTCGGCTAATGGCGCGCGTCGCGAGCCTGTGCAATGCTGACCATGAATTAGCGAGCGACTGTGCGGGCTTCAGCCTGACCTTGCTTTTCCGGCCTTGGTGCGCGACGGCGGTTTGAACAGCTTGACGGTGCGGATTGCCTGATCGTCGCTGCGCATCACTTCGAGCTTGGTGTCGCCGATGCGCACGCAGACGTCGCCGTCGGGGATGTCTTCGAGAATTTCGAGAATCAGGCCGTTGAGCGTTTTGGGACCATCGGTGGGCAGCGCGAGTTGCAGCCAGCGGTTCAGCTCGCGCAACGGCATGCTGCCTGCAACGATGCATTCGCCCGCTTCGTTCCAGCCGCCGCGCGAACTGGCGCCACGCGGAATCGACGTGGTGAATTCGCCGATCAGTTCCTCGATGATGTCTTCCGGCGTGACGAGGCCTTGCAGTTCGCCGTATTCGTTGACGACGAGCGCGATGCGGTGCCGGCTCTCCTGAAAGTACTGCAACTGCTGGAACACCGGCGTGCCGCTGGGCACGAAATACGGCTCGGCGAGCAGCTCGCGCAAGGTATCGCGTTCGAGCTCCTGGTTGTGCAGCGCTGACAGTGTCTTGCGCACATGCAGCACACCGAGCACGCGGTCGATGTCGCCCTGGTAGACGATCAGCTTGTTGTGATAGCAGGTCTCAAGTTGATGCAGGATCTGTTCGAACGGCGCATCGAAGTCGAGCGCCTCGATGCGGCGGCGCGGGATCATCACGTCGTCGACGGAGATGTTTTCGAGGTCGAACAGATTGAGCAGGATGCTGCGGTGTTTGGTCGGCATGAAGCTGCCGGATTCGAGCACGATGGTGCGTAGTTCTTCGGTAGACAGTCGCTGATCGCGCGCGCCCTTCGTATTGATGTGCAGCACACGCAGGATGCCGGTGGCGAACAGGTTGACGAACCAGATCACCGGTCTCGCGATGCGCATCAACGGCGCGATCAGCAGGCTCGCGGGCAGTGCGATTTTCTCGGGAAACGTCGCGCCGACGATCTTCGGCGTAATTTCCGCGAACACGATAATGAGGAACGCGACGATACCGGTCGCGATCGACAGCACGAGGCTATTGCGGCCGAACGTATGCAACGCGAGCGATGTAGTCAGGACCGGAATGATCGTGTTGAACAGGTTGTTGCCGATCAGGATGACGCTCAATAGCTGATCGGTTTTTGCGAGCAGTCCCTGGGTCGTTTTCGCGCCGAGCGTGTTTTTGCTGGCGAGATGTTTGAGCCGATGACGGTTCAGCGCCATCATCGCTGTCTCGGAAATGGAAAAGAAGGCGGAGCAGACAAGCAGCAGAAGGACGGCGCCGATCTGCGCCCATAAGGGAAGTTGTTCCACGCGTCGTGAAAAAAAGGGAAAGGATGAAGAGAATATAGCAGAGGGGGCGCGCGCTCCGCCGTGGACGGCGGCTGACGCCGCTGCTGGATCGCCAACGTCGCGACGTACGCGCTGTGCCTGCCTTGCCGGAGCAAAAGAAAGCAGCGAAAGGCTGCAGGAGAGCAGCAAAAAGCTCCCGTGCAAAACAAAAAACCGCCGAGCAATGCTGCGGCGGTTTTTGAACCTTGAGCTAACAAGGAGAATCTGGTCGGGGTGAGAGGATTCGAACCTCCGGCCTCTACGTCCCGAACGTAGCGCTCTACCAGGCTAAGCTACACCCCGATTTGGTACTGCTGACTCGATTCGGACTATTTCGGCGTTTCAGTCTCGTTCAAGACTGCCTTGCCGTCGAGTAAGAACATAATTCTAGCAGGCTCTCTTTGAAAATGGAATGGGGAAATGAAGAAATTGCTGCCGCGGCTGCCTGCGCCTCCTGTTTCGCGCACTCGAGCGTGTGGTCGAGCGCGCCCGATCGCGTGATAGCGTCGAAAATCGTATCGAAACGGTCGGTGCCACCCTGCTCGATGGCTTCGCGCGCGAGCGCCGATTGCTCGGGCGTGCCGCGTTCGATCAGATAGATGAGCGGAAGCGTCGGTTTGCCTTCGCGCAGATCGTCGCCGGCGTTCTTGCCCATCGACTCGGCCGTGCCGGTGTAGTCGAGCCAGTCGTCCATGATCTGGAACGCGGTGCCGATGCGGCGGCCATATTCGGCGGCGGCGGCTTCGGTTTTCGCGTCCGCTCCGGCGAGCACCGCCCCGAGTTGGGCGGCCGCCTCGAACAACTTTGCGGTTTTGTAGCGGATCACCTGCATGTAGCGGGCTTCGTCGACGTCGGCATCGTGCATGTTCAACAACTGCAGCACTTCGCCTTCGGAGATGATGTTGGTCGCCTCCGACAGAATTTCCATCACGCGCATCTTGCCCACGCCGACCATCATCTGGAACGAGCGCGAATACAGGAAATCACCGACCAACACGCTCGCGGCGTTGCCGAACAGCGCGTTGGCGGTCTGGCGGCCGCGCCGCAGGTCGGACTCGTCGACCACGTCGTCATGCAGCAGCGTGGCCGTGTGAATGAATTCGACGACCGCGGCAAGCTCGTGCCGGTGTCCCGTCGTGTCGCCCAGCGCGCCCGCCACCAGCAACAGCAGCGCGGGCCGCAGCCGCTTTCCGCCGGCGCTGATGATGTACTCGGAAATCTGATTGATCAGCATCACGTCCGACGCAAGACGTTGCCGGATGACGCGATTGACCTGCTGCATGTCTTCGGCGATCGGAGCAAGCAGGCTGGCGACGTTGGGGGAGGTGGTGGCAGTCGACGACATGATGGCTGAATTGGGTAGTGCCGCGAATTATAAGGCGATCGGGGCGCTTCCGGGTCGCCGGCTGCGGTGCGGATGCTTTCCGCACGGCGCGAGGACCGCTCGCCAAGGGCGTCTGCGGACCGCCGCGCCTCGCTGGTTTATTGTCTGCGAGCGCCTGCGACAGGTGGCGAACCCGAACGGTAGGCGGTTTGGTAAGCAGGTTTTGACCGAGCAGCTAACTCTATGTATAATTGAGAGTTTCCGCGCGCGGTGCGTGGGAAAAATGAATACAGAGTGAGGTTCTCAATGTACGCGGTCATAAAAACCGGCGGCAAGCAGTACAAGGTTGCCGTCGGCGAAAAACTTAAAGTAGAACAGATACCGGCAGACATTGACGCTGAAATCACGCTCGACCAGGTTCTCGCAGTGGGCGAAGGCGAATCGATTAAGTTCGGTACGCCGCTGGTCAGTGGGGCTTCCGTCAAGGCTACCGTCGTGTCGCAAGGGCGTCACGCCAAAGTGACGATCTTCAAGATGCGTCGCCGGAAGCACTACCAGAAGCATGGCGGCCACCGCCAGAACTATACCGAACTGCGCATCGACGCGATCAACGCGTAAGCGCACCGGTTAAGGAGCAAATCAAATGGCACACAAAAAGGCAGGCGGATCGTCCCGGAACGGCCGCGACTCCGAATCGAAGCGCCTCGGCGTTAAGGTTTACGGCGGCCAGGCTATCAACGCTGGTGGCATCATCGTGCGTCAGCGCGGTACGCGCATGCACGCTGGCGAGAACGTCGGCATGGGCAAGGATCACACCCTGTTCGCGCTGAAGGACGGCCACGTCCAGTTCTCGACGAAGGGCGCGGCGAAGAAGCACACCGTTTCCGTCGTCCCGGCAGCCTGAGTTTAGTCAGGCACGGGCTTCAGGACCGGAAAAGGCCCCGCGAAGTTCGCGGGGCTTTTTTTATTGCGGCGCCTCTTTCGTGTGGCGCCGAAGCCGCGCAGCCAACAGCTCATCACCGGCGACTATGCCTTTCGGTCGATTGATCAACGCGCGGCCCGCGCGGCAAAATAGCAGCATCCAATCAGTAACAACCCCTGCATCGAATCGAGCAGTACACCACGGGACGGAGTAACGCATGAAGTTCATTGACGAAGCGAGGATTGAAGTCATCGCCGGCGACGGAGGGGATGGCAGCGCGTCGATGCGCCGCGAGAAGTTCGTTCCGTTCGGCGGCCCCGATGGCGGTGATGGCGGCCGGGGCGGCAGCGTGATTGCCGTTGCTGACCGCAACATCAACACGCTGATCGATTACCGCTACGCGAAAAAACATCTGGCGCGCAACGGCGAAAACGGTCGTGGCTCAGATTGCTATGGCAAGGGCGGCGACGACATCACGCTGCGCATGCCGGTTGGCACGACCATCACGGACATGGAAACCGGCGAACTGATCGCCGATCTGACCGAGCACAACCAGAGCGTGCAAATCGCGCAAGGCGGCGCAGGCGGTCTCGGCAACCTCCATTTCAAGTCCAGCACGAACCGCGCGCCGCGTCAGAAAACCGACGGCAAGCCGGGCGAGCGCCGCATGGTCCGCCTCGAACTGAAAGTGTTGGCTGACGTCGGTCTGCTCGGCATGCCGAATGCAGGCAAGTCGACGTTCATCTCTTCGGTGTCGAACGCGAAGCCGAAAATTGCCGATTACCCATTCACCACGCTCGCACCGAACCTCGGCGTCGTGCGCGTCGGGCCGAGCCGCAGCTTCGTGATTGCGGACATTCCGGGGCTGATCGAAGGCGCGGCGGAAGGCGCCGGCCTCGGCCATCAATTCTTGCGCCACCTGCAGCGCACCGGGCTGCTGCTGCACATCGTCGACATCGCACCGTTCGATGAATCGATCGATCCGGTCGCGGAAGCGAAAGCGATTGTCAACGAACTGCGCAAGTACGACGAAGAGCTTTATCAGAAACCACGCTGGCTCGTGCTGAACAAGCTGGACATGGTGCCCGAGGACGAGCGTGAAGCGCGCGTGGCGGCTTTCCTCGAAGGCTTTGGCTGGGACGGTCCGGTGTTCGAGATCTCGGCGCTGACTGGCCAGGGCTGTGAAAATCTTTGCTATGCGGTGTTCGACTACCTCGCCGAGCACTCCGACGCGCAACGCGCGGCCGAAGCCGAAGACCTCGCCTCCGACGTGCGTTTCCGCGAGGGGACGCAGGTACCGGCCGAGACCCCCGAAGCCGGCAGCGATCCGCACGAATAACAAGTCGCGCGCCGGCGCCTGCGGCGGGTGTCGGCATGCATCTCGCGTCATCTTGGGAGACAGCGCACAATGCGTTCCGTCATCGCAGATTCACGGCGATTGGTCGTCAAAGTCGGTTCGAGCCTCGTCACGAACGACGGGCGCGGCCTCGATCATGCGGCGATCGGCCGCTGGGCCGCGCAAATTGCCGCACTGCGCGCGCAGGGCAAGGAAGTCGTTCTGGTCAGCTCGGGCGCGATCGCCGAGGGCATGCAGCGGCTCGGCTGGACAAAGCGGCCGCGTGAAATCGATGAATTGCAGGCGGCTGCGGCGGTCGGCCAGATGGGCCTCGCGCAAGTGTACGAAAGCCGCTTTGCCGAGCATTCCATCCAGACTGCGCAGATCCTGCTTACTCACGCCGACCTCGCCGACCGCGAGCGCTATCTGAATGCGCGCTCCACGCTGCTCACGCTGCTGCGGCTCGGTGTCGTACCGATCATCAACGAGAACGACACGGTCGTCACCGACGAAATCAAGTTCGGCGACAACGACACGCTCGGCGCGCTGGTCGCCAATCTGATCGAGGGCGACGCGCTGATCATTCTGACGGACCAGCAAGGCCTCTTCACCGCCGATCCGCGCAAGAACCCGAACGCGACGCTCGTCCAGCAAGCCGACGCCGGCGCGCCCGATCTGGAAGCGATGGCGGGCGGCGCGGGCTCGAGCCTCGGCCGCGGCGGCATGCTGACCAAAATTCTTGCCGCGAAGCGCGCAGCCCATAGCGGCGCCAATACGGTGATCGCGAGTGGGCGCGAAGCGGACGTGCTGCTGAGACTGGCGGCCGGCGAGGCGATCGGCACGCAGCTGATCGCGCGCACCGCGCGCATGGCGGCGCGCAAGCAATGGATGGCCGATCACCTGCAGGTGCGCGGCCACGTCGTGATCGATGACGGCGCGGTCGAAAAATTGACCGCCGGCGGCAAGAGCCTGCTGCCGATCGGCATCGTGGGCGTGCAGGGCGCTTTCGCGCGCGGTGAGGTGATCGCGTGTCTGAGCGCGTCGGGCCGTGAAGTCGCACGTGGTTTGACGAACTACAGCAGCGCGGAAACCAAGCTGATCCAGCGGCGTCCGAGCGGCGAAATCGAGTCGGTGCTGGGCTATATGCTGGAGCCCGAGCTGATTCACCGCGACAATCTCGTGCTGATTTGATCTTTCAGGATGCGAGCGCACAAAGCGCCGACAAAAAAGCCGTTCCAGCGCAGGCTGGAACGGCTTTTTGTCGTCATGTGTAGGCAACGGCGCCTGAATTAGGTGTGCCGCACAAACGGCCTCAATGAATCTGCGACGTCTGCGTGCGCTTGTAACGAATGTTCTCGACGATGCGCTGCGCGCTGCCGGTCGGAATCTTGTTCGCGCACATATAGTCCTGATACAGCGCGGCCTGGTACGCGTTCAGCGCACCATTTTCGATGCGCGAAAACTGGTTCGCGACCGTCGTGTCCCAGCCGTCGTGATCGGCGTTGAGGCCCGCGTACTGACGCCATTCATACGTGTCGCAGCGGATGCCCTCGTAATTGACGTTGCGTGCGCCGCCCGGGCTCGTGACGACCACCGTGTAACGCACGACACCGTCGTCGCCGACGCTGACCGATTTCGGGTCGATCGCGAATTGCAGCGGCGTATTGCCGGAGACCTCGAACGGCAGCAGGTTCGTGTCGGTGGGCAGCGGCGGCAACGTGTCGACCTTGTTTTCAACCCAGTTGCTCTTACGATCCAGCAGATAGACGAACTCGCTGTCGTCTTTATTGGTCGGTTTGCCGGCGCTCGAACAGCCTGCCAGCAGGGCGCCAGTGGCGACGCACGCCACGGCGAGTGCAAATGCTTTCAATATGATTCCCTCGAAAGACGGACGCGGCTCAAAAGCCGCGCCAGAGAGAGGCGGCGCTTGCCGCCGCCTTGGAATGGTCAATCGCGCACGCCTCGTCGGACTAACGGGGCGACGGCCTCGTCGGCTTCGGCCGTTTCGCGCTCATGCTCCGGTGCGATGTTCGCATCTGGTGAGCCGGGACCGCAATCCGGCACGACCAGCACGCGCGTCGATGTTTCGACACTGACCGAACTTACGGTAGTGACGGTGGTGACCACCGTGCTTACCGCGGAATCCGGCGGGCTTTGCATCGACGACGCTATCCGGGGATAACGCGACCCATGATGCCCGCCAGGTTTTTCCGCACGCGGCGCAGGCCGGCGCATGAAACGGGACAGCTCCGTCAGCGCCAACTGATACACATCCCGCTTGAACTCGATCACACAGTCGAGCGGTACCCAATACTCGTTCCAACGCCACGCATCGAACTCGGGGTGGTCGGTGGCGCGCAAACAGATGTCGCAGTCGCGTCCTACCATCCGGAGCAAAAACCAGATTTGTTTCTGGCCGCGGTAATGACCGCGTACTTCGCGCTTGATGAACTTGTCAGGCACCTCATAACGCAACCAGTCGCGCGTGCGACCGATCACCTTGACGTGCTCAGGAAGCAGTCCGGTCTCTTCGTGTAACTCCCGATACATCGCTTGCACGGGGGTTTCGCCATATTTGATGCCCCCTTGCGGAAACTGCCAGGAATGTTCACGGAGCCGTTTGCCCCAAAACACCTCGTTGTGCGCGTTCAAGAGGATGATGCCGACGTTCGGGCGAAAGCCTTCACGATCCAGCATACAACCACCTTCGAATCCTTTAAAATTGCTTTGATTATAAACAGATAACGGACCCTACGCACCGAATCGCATGAGATTGCCGCGATTCGCCGCAACAGCCCGTGTTTGCGGTAGCCTGTCGGTTTTCCGTGCCGGATCCCTTGCGAGAGGCTTTGCGCGGCGGTTTCGGCGCTGCACGGGGACAGGGTGCCGCCAGTCGGGCGAATCCCGCTGGCTTCGCCGCTGATCTGTGTCGATTTTCCCCATGTTTTCACCTTTTCTGGCGGTCCCACCGGAAGCCGCCGCTTTTGGACACCTTGAATGAAAGCTTCCCGTTTCTTTATCGGCACCCTCAAAGAAGCGCCCGCCGACGCCGAAATCATCAGCCACAAGCTCATGGTGCGCGCGGGCATGATCCGCCGCGTCGCGGGCGGTATCTACAACTACTTGCCGGTCGGCCTGCGTTCGATCCGCAAGGTGGAAGCGATCGTGCGCGAGGAAATGAACCGGGCAGGCGCCATCGAGCTGTTGATGCCGTCCGTGCAGCCGGCCGAACTGTGGCAGGAATCGGGCCGCTGGGAGAAGTACGGTCCCGAGCTGTTGCGCTTCAAGGACCGCAAGCAGGCTGATTTCGTGTTGGGTCCGACGCACGAGGAAGTCGTGACCGACATCGCGCGCAACCAGATCAAGAGCTATCGCCAGCTGCCGGTCAACTTCTATCAGATCCAGACGAAGTTCCGCGATGAGATTCGTCCGCGTTTCGGCGTGATGCGCGGCCGCGAGTTCATCATGAAAGACGCGTACTCGTTCGACAAGGACGCGGAAGGTCTGCGCGAGTCGTATCGCAAGATGTACGAGGCGTACGTGCGCATCTTCACGCGCCTCGGCCTCGAGTTCCGCGCGGTGGCGGCGGACAACGGCTCGATCGGCGGCAGCGGCTCGCATGAGTTCCACGTGATCGCCGACACCGGCGAAGACGCGATCGCCTATTGCCCGAGTTCCGATTTCGCCGCGAACGTCGAGGCCGCCGACGCATTGCCGCTGATCGCGCAACGCGCCGCGCCCGCCGAGGACATGAAAAAGACCGCGACGCCCGGCAAGGCGAAGTGCGAGGCGGTCGCCGAACTGCTGAACATTCCGCTCGAGCGCACGATCAAGTCGGTCATTCTCGCCACCGAAAACGAAGGCGCCGAGCCGACCATCTGGCTGCTGATGCTGCGCGGCGACCACGACCTGAACGAGATCAAGGTCGGCAAGCTGCCCGGTCTCGCCGACTTCCGCATGGCGACCGAAGCCGAGATCATCGAAACGTTCGGGACGCCGCCGGGCTATCTCGGTCCGATCAACACGAAGAAGCCGGTCAAGGTGATCGCGGACCGCACGGTCGCGAACATGAGCGACTTCGTGGTCGGCTCGAACGAGGTCGACTATCACACCACCGGCGTGAACTGGGGCCGCGACCTGCCGGAGCCGGTCGTCGCCGACATCCGCAACGTGAAGAAGGGCGATCCGTCGCCGGACGGCAAGGGTGTGCTCGACATCTGCCGCGGCATCGAAGTGGGCCACGTGTTCCAGCTCGGCACGAAGTACTCCGAAGCGATGAACGCGACCTGTCTCGACGAAACCGGCAAGCCGCGGCCGATGGAAATGGGCTGCTACGGCATCGGCGTCACGCGTATCCTCGGCGCCGCGATCGAACAGAATTTCGACGACAAGGGCATCATCTGGCCGGAGTCGATCGCGCCGTTCGAAGCCGTGCTGTGTCCGATGGGCTACGACCGCAGCGACGCGGTACGTGAGCAGGCCGACAAACTGTACGCGGAACTCGTCGCGGCCGGCATCGACGTGATCCTCGACGATCGCGGCGAGCGTCCGGGCGTGATGTTCGCCGACTGGGAGCTGATCGGCGTGCCGCACCGGCTGGTCATTGGCGACCGCGGACTGAAGGACGGCAAAATCGAGTATCAGGGCCGTCGCGACGCCGAAGCGACGCTGCTGCCGGTCGCTGACGCCGCGCAGACGGTGATCGACAAAGTGCGCGCGGCGCTCGCGAACTAAGCGGGGCGGGCAGTGGAGTACACCTTCCTGTCCGCGACGGTGCTGCTGATCCTGATCACCGATCCGCTCGGCAACATCCCGATCTTCATTAGCTGTCTGCGCGGGGTGTCGCCGGAGCGCCGCACGGTCGTGATCCTGCGCGAGGTCGCGATCGCGTTTGCGATCCTGCTGGTGTTCATGGTGCTCGGGCAGAGCTTTCTGCGCATGATGAGCCTGAGTGACCAGTCGCTGCGGATCGGCGGCGGCATTGTCCTGTTTCTGATCGCGCTGCGCATGGTGTTTCCGCATCCGGACGGGCCGTTCGGCGGCGACGCGCGCGGCGGCGAGCCGCTGATCGTGCCGCTCGCGATTCCGGCGCTGGCAGGTCCGTCGGCGTTGGCGACCGTCATGCTGCTGACCTCGCAGGCGCCGGGCCAGACGTTCGAGTGGGTCGGCGCGCTGACCGTCACGATGATCATCTGCGCGATCGTGCTGATGCTCGCAGAGCGCATTCAGGCGTGGCTCGGTGAACGGGTGATGGCGGCGTTCGAGCGGCTGATGGGGCTGGTGCTCGTCGCGATTTCAGTCGAGATGATGCTCGGCGGCATCCGCTCTTTCGTGCACAAGCTGTGAAGCGGGAGCCGATGCGCGAGTTGCCACCGTCGCAGCCATAAAAAAAGGTTCTTCGTAGAAAAGCGTGGAGCGATTTTTGCCAATTGCGTAATCTGATGCCTGAATTGAGGGGACATCAGGGGGAGAATTGCTCGATCGCAAGGCACTGCAGGCGCTGGGGTGCTGGAAGGGCT
>NZ_JBFPKG010000050.1:0-53051 GCF_040948665.1 Paraburkholderia sp. BR14320 | reverse complement strand
TCGGGTCGTCGTGCAGCACCGGGCCGCAATTATTTTCGCCGGGGATGTCGTCGGCGCTCAGCACCGCGATCACGCCGGGCGCGTTTCTGACCGCGTCGAGATCTATCGACACGATCCGCGCATGCGCATGGCGCGACAGGCCGAGCGCCGCGTGCAGCGTGCCGTGCAGCTCGGCGATATCGTCGGTGTAAGTCGCTTCGCCGCTCACGTGCAGCGCGGCGGATTCGTGCGGTAGCGGCACGCCGATCGACGCGTCGTCGCGATGCTCGGCACGCTCACCCGCGCGTTCGATAAAGGCATCGGTGCGGTTCATCACGGCGACTCCTTCGCGACGGTTGCGTCGGGCTCGAACGCGAACGCGTTGACGTCGCACAGCGCGAGCGGCGCGTCGTCGCGCGTTTCGAGGTAGAAGCGCCACAGCAGATTGCGCGCGACCTTCAGCCGATACGCGCTCGACGCGCGCATGTCGGTGAGCGGCTGGTAATCGGCGGCGAGCGCGTCCATCGCGCGGCGGGCCGTCTCATCGTTCCACGCCGCGCCGTCGAGCACGGCTTCGGCATGCGCGGCGCGCTTCGGTGTCGCCGCCATGCCGCCGAACGCGACGCGGGCCGCGCGGATCGTGCCGTCTTGCGCGACGTGCAACGCAAACGCCGCGCACACCGCCGAGATGTCCTGGTCGTAACGCTTCGCCACCTTATAGGTGCGAAACCGCAGTGCGCCGGCCGGACGCGGCACGCGCAGCGCGCTGACGAATTCACCGGCCGCGAGCGCGGTCTTCTGATAGCCGAGGTAGAACGCATCGAGCGGCAGCGTGCGGGTCGTGCGATCGCGGCGCAGCTCGACCTCGGCGCCGAGCGCGAGCAGTGCCGGCATCGAATCGCCGATCGGCGAGCCGTTCGCGACGTTGCCACCGAGCGTGCCCGCATTGCGGATCGGCAGCGATGCGAAGCGGGTCCATAGTTCGGCGAGCTCGGGATAGTCGGCGGTGAGCGCCGCGTACGCGTCTTCGAGCGAGACCGCCGCGCCGATGGTCAGCGTTTGCGCGTCGCGCGCGATCGTTTTCAACTCGGCGACGTTGCCGATGTACAGCAGGTCGCCGAGATCGCGAAACTGCTTGGTGACCCACAAGCCGACGTCGGTGCTGCCCGCGACGATGCGCGCGTCCGGATGCTGCGCGCGCAGCGTCGCGAACGCGTCGGGCGTGAGCGGGGCGTGGAAGGTGGGTGAGCCGAATGTGGCGCCACGGCTGTCGGGCGCGCTGTATTCGAACGTGTCTTTGCGTTGCAGCGTGCGCAGCGTGGCGGCGATCGCATCGCGATCGAGCGAGACGCGCGGATGCTGCGCGTAGTCGAACATCTTCTGCGCGGCATCGATGATCGGCCGGTAGCCGGTGCAGCGGCACAGATTGCCGGACAGCGCGGCGTCGATTTCGTCGCGGGTCGGCAGGCCGGCGCTGGCGGGCTGGTTTTCGTAGAGCGCCCACATCGACATCACGAAGCCGGGCGTGCAGAAGCCGCATTGCGAACCGTGACAGTCGACTAGCGCCTGCTGCACCGGATGCAGCGCGCCGTTCGCGGCGCGCAGGTCTTCGACGGTGAAGAGGGCGCGGCCGTCGAGCGTCGGCAGGAACTGGATGCAGGCGTTGATCGCCTTCAGCGCGAGTTCGCCGCGCGCGTCGAGTTCGCCGATCACGACCGTGCACGCGCCGCAGTCGCCTTCCGCGCAGCCTTCCTTGGTGCCGGTGCAGCGTAAGTCCTCGCGCAGGTGCTGCAGCACGGTGCGCGTCGCCGGAACGCCCGCGACCTCGCGGACGGACCCCTGGTGATAGAAGCGGATGGTTTGCGTTGTCATGGCGAATCGGAAGACAGTGCGGACCGGGCGCGCGTTACGCATGGGGTCGCAAAAGCCGGCCTCGCGCACGTAGATCGCCATCCATACCCGAAGATAGCACTACGCCGGCCCGAAAATATTTCCCGCGTCGCATGAAGCTCATGCGGCGGCGATCATGATCCTGGTACGATTCGCGCGGCAGCGAGAAGTTGCGCGCGCGGGGCGGCGGGCGACCACAATGGTGCGCGATCGGTGAACATCACGCAGAAAAAAACGCCGGACTTCGGTGGCCCGAGCATGGGCGACACGAAGTCCGGCGTCATTGGCAATGCGGATCGGTCGTCAGGACACCCGATGGCGATTGCGCACCAGGCTCAGCATCAGCGCGGCGAACGCGACGATAAACGCGACCCCCGACCACATCGGCAGCGTGAGCCCGAGAATCGGCGGATACGCGGTTTCGCACAGGCCCGCCACCTTGAACACGCTCGGCAGCCAGTGGGCGGGCGGCAGGCTGTCGACGATCGGCTGCAGCGCGTCGAAGCCGCAGCTGAAGCCAGGATTCGCCTGGATATACACGTGGCGCGCGGCGGTGGCGATGCCGGCGAGCGCCGACAGCGCAGCCATCACTTCGAGCAGGCGCACGCCGCGCCAGTTCTTGAAGCGCGCGCCGAGGAACGCGAAGATCGCGATCAGCAGAAAGAAATAGCGCTGGATGATGCACAGCGGGCACGGGTCTTCGCGCAGGCCGAACTGCAGGTACAGCGCACCGCCTACGAGGGCGAGACAGATCAGGCCGAGCAGATTCAGCAGGGTGCGCTCGCGGCGCAGCATCGCGGAGTCGTTAGTCATGGATCTTCGATTGGTCTGGAGACGATAGAGCGGGTGCCGGCGATTCTAGCGCGAACGCCTTTCGCGCCGCTTATCGCCTGACGTTTGCCGCGCTTTAACGGATCGCGTTCAACACCGCCTCGGCCGCGCGGCCGATTGCGAGCAGCGCGTCGTCGGCGTGCGGCGCGCCCGCCAGCATCAGGCCGACCGGCGCGTCGCCGCGCAGATGGCACGGCAGCGACAGCGCGCAGCTATCGAGGAAGTTGAACGCGCTCGGGTTGCGCAGGATCAGCGCGTTAGTGTGGCCGAACGTGTCGTCGTCGTGCAGCAGGTCGGCGAGGCGTGGCGGCACGACCGGCACTGCGGGCGCGACGACCGCATCGAAACGCTGCCACAGCGTGCGCGCGGCTTCGTCGAGCATCGCGGCGCGCTCGGCGAGCAGGTCCAGATAGTCGACCGCGGTGGCCGGCTGTCCTTTCATGATGCGCACGAGCACGCGCGGGTCGTACTGCTCGCGATGCTTGTCGAGCAGCGTGCGATGCCACGCATACGCCTCGATCGGCGAAAAGCCGAAGCGGTTGATTTCCGGCAGGCGGTCGAGCGGGGCGAAGCGTACCTCGCTGACGATCGCGCCAGCCGCCTCCAGATGCTTGAGCGCGGTATCGATCGCGCGCGCGACTTCGGGCTCGACGCCGTCGGTCACGAAATTGGTCAGCACGCCGAGGCGCACGCCTTCGAGCGACCGCGCGGCCGGGATGCGCGGCTCGAGCCCGGCGAGCATCCGGTCGACCAGCGCGCAGCAGGCGACCGATACGCCGATCGGTCCGAACGAATCGAGCGTCGACGACAGCGGCACGCCGCCTTGCTTCGGGATGCGCGCGGCGGTCGGCTTGAAGCCGGTCAGCCCGCACAGCGCGGCCGGAATGCGGATCGAGCCGCCGGTGTCGGTGCCGAGCGCGACCGCGGCCATCCCGTCGGCGACCGACGCCGCCGCGCCCGACGACGAGCCGCCCGAAACCCGCTCGTCGCCCTTCACCCCGCGCCGGTACGGCGACAACGGATGGCCGTAGTGCGGATTCAGTCCGAGCCCGGAAAACGCGAACTCGCTCATGTTGGTGCGCCCGACGATCACCGCGCCGGCCCGCTTCAGCCGCGCAACCGCGACCGCGTCGGCTTTCGCGGGTGGCGCATCGGCGAGCACGACCGAACCCGCGCGGGTCCGCTGGCCTTCGATGTCGAACAGGTCCTTGACCGATACCGGAATCCCGGCGAGCGGCGACAGCACGGTGCCGGCCGCGCGCAGGCGGTCGTGCGCGTCGGCGGCGGCGCGCGCGGCATCGGCGTCGACGTGCATGAAGACGGCGGCGCCCTGGCCGGCAGGATCGGCGATTCGCTCGAGCGCGGTTTCGACGAGCGCACGGCTGGTGGTGCGGCCGGCGGCGAGATCGGCGGCGAGCTGGGCAAGCGGCGGGAACGGGGGGAAGTCAGTGGCCATGATGTCGGTAGAGATCCGGTTGAGCGCGGCTCGGGCGCGTGAGCGGGGCGGTGTCGAGCCAACGGAAAGGTCCGTCCGCATTGTAGAGCAAGGTTTTGCGGCCGAGCGGCCTGCTAGGGCCGGCGCGGCGCGCGAATTCGCCAAAAACATCGCCGGCCCGTTTGTTACACTGCGCCTTCCGAGATTACCGTTTGTAAGGAAAGCGCTCATGCACCATGGCATTGGCTTCATCCAGGATCTGGCCGTCGTGATGGCGCTGGCGGGCGTCGTCACCGTGCTGTTCCATCGCCTGAAGCAGCCGGTGGTGCTCGGCTATATCGTGGCCGGCGTGATCATCGGACCGTACACGCCGCCGTTCCAGCTGATCCATGACGAACAGACGATTCAGACGCTCGGCGAGCTGGGCGTCGTGTTCCTGATGTTTTCGCTGGGCCTCGAATTCAGCCTGCGCAAGCTGTTCAAGGTCGGCGCGACCGCGATCGTCGCCGCGCTGTCCGAGATCGTGCTGATGCTGTGGATCGGCTACGCGATCGGCAATGCATTCGGCTGGAGCCCGATGGATTCGCTGTTCCTCGGCGCAATCCTCGCGATCTCGTCGACGACGATCATCGTGAAGGCACTGTCCGACCTCGGACTTAAACGCGAAAGCTTCGCCCAACTCGTGTTCGGCATTCTGATCGTCGAGGACATTCTCGGCATCGCGATGCTCGTGCTGCTGACCGGCATCGCGCAGACCGGGCAGTTGTCGGCCGGGCTCGCGGCCGTCACGCTCGGCAAGCTGCTGCTGTTCATGACGGTGTCGCTGCTGGTCGGCGTGCTGCTCGTGCCGCGCGCGCTGAACTACGTCGCGCGCACCGGCAGCAGCGAGATGATGCTGGTGTCCGTGCTCGGCTTCTGCTTCGGCTTCTGTCTGCTGGTCGTCAAGCTCGATTACAGCATCGCGCTCGGCGCGTTTCTGATCGGCGCGATCATGGCGGAGTCGCGCCATCTGCATCGGATCGAGCATCTGATCGCGCCGCTGCGCGACGCGTTTTCCGCGATCTTCTTCGTGACGATCGGACTGATGCTGAACCCGGCCGTGATACTCGACTATGGATGGCCGATCGCCGTGATCACGCTCGCGGTGATCGTCGGCAAGATCGTGTCGTGCGGGCTCGGCGCGTTTCTGTCGGGGCAGGACGGGCGCACGTCGATGCGCGTCGGCATGACCGTGTCGCAGATCGGCGAGTTCTCGTTCATCATCGCGACGCTCGGCTTGACGTTGAAGGTGACGAGCGGGTTTCTGTATCCGATCGCGGTCGCCGTGTCGGCGTTGACCACGCTGACGACACCCTATCTGATCCGCGTCGCCGATCCGCTGACGCGTCGCATCGCCAACGCGATGCCCGCCACCTTATCCAACGCGTTCGGCATGTACGGGCAATGGCTGCGCAGTTTGATCGCGGCGCGCGGCGAGCCGACGCTGATCAGCATGACGCGGCGCATCGTATTGCAGATCGCGGTGAATCTCGCGCTCGTCGCGGCGATTTTCCTCGTCGTGTCGTATAGCGCGCCGCATAGCGGCCGGCTGCTCGCGCACTGGCTCGACGAGGAGCCCTTGCAACGCGTCGTGCAGTGGAGTGTCGCGCTGCTGGTGTCGCTGCCGTTCCTCGTGGCCGTGTATCGCAAGACCAAGTCGCTCGCGCTGCTGCTCGCCGAAGTCAGCGTGCAGCAGACTACCGCAGGGCGCTTCACCAGCGCGTTGCGTCACGCGATCGCCGATCTCGTGCCGATTGTGTCGATGATCGGCGTGTTTCTGCTGGTGGCGGCGTTGTCTGGCAGCATCCTGCCGCCGACGGGCCTGCTCGTCGCGGTGCTCGTGTGCGCCGCGCTGCTGCTCACGCTCGTGTGGCGATGGTGCGTGAAGATTCACGCGTCGATGCAGATCGCGTTGCGGGAGACTTTCGACGAGCGGCCAGACCCTTGATTCAGAGGGTTTGTGTAAGGCCTCGCAACAATGTGAGTAATTGTTTGCGGGTTTGCCGGGCCTGCTGCACTGACGGATAATCAGGGCATATTCATTCGTTCGCGCGGAAGGCGCCCGTCCGACAGTCATGAGCGACAAACCCGAAAACGCCGGCACGACCGGCAGTCCACAGCCGAGCTCGCCCGCGCCGAGCGGCACGCCGGCGGCACCGGCCCCCTCGCTTCCTCCGTCGCATGAAGATGCCACCCAGTCGGCCGCCAAAGATACGAGCCCGGCCGCCGAGGAGGCGACCGCGCGGTCGTCGACCGACGATCCGATCAGCGCATCGTCAGTCACTCGCGAAGATCCGCGCACGGCGCGGCTGCGCGACGCGGTGGAGGCACGCAGCGCCGCCGCCGAATCGACCGCGCGCCAGGAAGCCGCGGTGCACGAGCGCGAAGCGCGGCGCGCCGGTAAGCATGCCGGCGGCGCGACCCCGGTGAAACCCGAGCCAGCCGTCAAACCGACGCCAGCCGCCGGCGCGCCCCGAGTGGGTGGCGGCCTCAGCGCCGCGGACGTCGCCACCGACGGCGAAATCGCCACCGAGGAAGCCGCCGCGCCCGCGGCGCGGGCGCCCGGCTCGCCGCCGCCCGGATTCGGCGCGGCACCCGATTTCAGCGCCACCAATCCGCCGCCGCCCAATGCGCTTCCGCCGTCGCCGCCGCGTTATCTGAAGCAGAGCGATTCGGCGTGGAGTGTGTTCGGCCGTATCATCGCGGCGCGCGCGCGGCAGCTGTTCGATCGCGCGGGACAGCGGATCACGCAGCGCACGCTGCGCATCGGCGTGTCGGCGCGCATCTTCCACCCGGAACCGGGCGCGAAGGGCTTGCGCGGCAAGACGCTGCAGTATCTGGAGGAGTCGATCGCGCACTGGGTGATGTCGCGCGACGTGCTGGTGTTCATGATCCCGACCGTCGGTCATCAGGGCATGCTGCACCCGAGCAACATCCGTCTGCGCGACTACGCGAAGCATCTCGACGGCCTGCTGCTGCAAGGCGGCGCCGACGTGTCGCCGCAGACCTATGCGGAAACTGCGACGAGCCACGAATGGCCCGGTGACCGCGTGCGCGACATGTACGAGCTCGAACTGCTGCACGAGTTCGTCGAATCGGGCAAGCCGGTGCTCGGCGTGTGCCGCGGTTGCCAACTGATCAACGTCGCGTTCGGCGGCACGCTGTATCAGGACATCGCGACCGATGTGCCTACCGCGAACGCCCACGTCAACGAGAACTACGATCAGCACCGGCACGGCGTGCATTTTCCCGATGGCTCGACGCTGCTGAACATGTTCCCCGGCCGCCGCGACGCGATCGTCAACTCGATCCACCATCAGGCGGTGAAGACGCTGGGCCGCGATCTGAATATCGAGGCGGTGTCGGCGTCGGACGGCATCATCGAGGCCGTGCGCTATCGGCGCGCGCCGTTCGTGATGGGTGTGCAGTGGCATCCGGAGTTTCATCGCGCGGGCGGGCCGGAGCTGCTCGATTGCACGCCGCTGCTCGATACGTTCCTGCGGGTCGCGCGGGAGACGCGGTTTTAAGCAGGGCGGGTTCGCGTTGGCCCGACGGGGCCATCCCATCCATCTGACGCACTGCCACGCTATGTGGCAGGCGGCGATCATTGCGCGAATTGTTCCGGGATTTCGGTGACGCGTCTCTGCGATATGTGATTCATCCACTCGGTGCTGTCCGCCGGCCGATTGTTCGACACGGTGGAGCGCGGCAGCGTCGCGGCGTCGCGTGAAGACATCATCGCCAAGGTCGTCACATCAGCGTATTCGTCCTCGCCGAACCGGGTTCGAACGCGCGCTTCATGCGATGACTCATTCGCGGCATGGCGATTTACCGAAAGCGGATGCGTTTGTGCGTGAAGCGCACGACGTGCACGATGCGCAGGTGACGAGTGAATCGCATCACGCGGCGTGCGCACATGTCGCGTGGTGGTGCGCTCAGGCAATGCCGCTATGCGCGCGGGGGCGGCGGCCACGTCGACAGGTAATGGTGGAAGCAAAGGCGCCGCTGTGACGGCCTCGGCAATCACCGGCGCATCACGACGCGGCATCAAAGCTTGCGCCGACTTCAGCATGCCAGATGCGATGTGCTGCGGCGGCAGAGGCTGATCGACGATCCACCACACTAGCGCCGCGACACAGCCGATTACCCCGGCACTCGCCGCGACCGTACGTCGATTCCACACTGAGCGCCGCTGCGCGATTCGCGGCGAGCGGGCCTTGAGCGCAATACGCATTGGACCCTGAGGCACCTTCCGTTGCATAGCGGGACGCGCCACCGTCGCCGTATGCGCCGCTTCCGCGGCGTGCTGCGTGGCGTCCGCGACAGGCGCCTCGGCCGGACGTTTCACGCCGCTCAGCGCGCCGTCGATCGACACCCTCTGCCCATACGACAGCAACGGCTGATCCCTGATGCAGACGGTGCGCAGCAGCGCGGCATACAGCGAATCGAATCCGGCTCGCCAGCACTGAGTGTCCGGCAGCAACGCCCAATCGCGGCCGAACGATTCGGACAGTTGATTGAGCGGACGGAGAGGGGGAAGGGCGAATGCGCCTTCGATCGAGGTGAGCGGCGTGCTGGTCATCGGTTTCTTCCGGTGCCTCGTGACAAGGACGACCGGTGAGGCAGTGACGGAATCTGTATGGGACCGATGAAGCCATCGGCGACAGAAAATCGTGCCTCGAAACTACCTTGTCCAACCTTCAGATGACTCCGAAAACGGGGACATCACTGGCTGCACGCACACTCGACTTCGATGCTCAGGGCTTCAACCGGTACACGTAGCGCAGCGCCGTGATATCGACGCCGCCCATATGGTCGGGCTCTGCGCCGACCAACTGCCAGCCGTGCCGCTCGTAAAAGCCGATCGCCGCCGTATTGCCCTCGAGCACGTACAGATATAGCTGGGCCTCGCCTTGCGCGCGGGTCCAGTCAACGGCTGCGTGCATCAGCGTTTTGCCGACGCCAATGCCCTGATAACCGGGCAGTGCATGCAGGTTGTCGAGCAGCACGCCCCATGCGGACTCGGGCTGTCGCTCGACACACACGAAGCCGATCGGCTCGCCGGCCAACTCGGCGATCAGCACGATGCGGCGCTCGCTGCCCGGCGCGCCGAGACGCGCTTCCCAATAGGCGGCGCGCTCGCGCGTGACTTCGCCATCGAGGAACGCGTCGGGCAACAGACCGCGATAGGTCGCCTGCCAGCTGGCGCTGTGGATCGACGCGATCAGCGCGGCGTCCTCGAGCGTGGCGGGGCGCAGGGAAAGAGCAGGGGTGGTTTGCATCGGAGTAGTCAACTGAATGGCCTCGCGCGGACAGTCTACCGCCGCCCGCCGGAGTCGCGCGTAAGCAAACTGTATGCGTTTCGCGTCGACCTTATCAGCAGTAACATTACGTGGCATCGGCCCCGCATCAAGCTCAGCGTTTACCCTCATCCCGGATGAACGCCGTGGGCAGCAGAATGCGGCGCCCCCGGGCGCGCTTCGCAAATCGATAACCGCGTGTCCGCCTGCGGGATCCGCTTGCCAATCGCAGTGGATCGTTCCAACTGCCCGCTCGTCACCGTCCGCGTCGATCCGTGCGACTGGGCGGCGGGCCTCTCCGAGACCGTCATGTCTACCGCGACCCACGCCGCTTCCAAAACCGAAGAATCCAAGGTCAAGACAGTGTTCCGCGTCGTCAGCGGCAACTTTCTTGAGATGTACGACTTCATGGTCTACGGCTATTACGCTTCCGCGATCGCCAAGACCTACTTCCCGAGCGGCAGCGATTTCGCGTCGCTGATGCTGTCGCTGTCCGTGTTCGGCGCGGGCTTCCTGATGCGTCCACTCGGTGCGATCGTGCTCGGCGCCTACATCGACCATCACGGCCGTCGCAAAGGCCTGATCCTCACGCTGAGCCTGATGGCGCTCGGCACGCTGACGGTCGCGACGATACCGGGCTACGCGACCATCGGGCTCGTGGCGCCCGTGCTCGTGCTGTTCGGGCGACTGCTGCAAGGTTTCTCGGCTGGCGCCGAGCTCGGCGGCGTGTCGGTGTATCTGTCGGAGATCGCGACGAAGGGCAACAAGGGCTTTTATTGCTCGTGGCAGTCGGGCAGCCAGCAGGTCGCGGTGGTATTCGCCGCGCTGATCGGCGTGATGCTCAACAAGATTCTGCCCGCCGACCAGATGTTCGCGTGGGGCTGGCGCGTGCCGTTCCTGATCGGCTGTCTGATCGTGCCGTTCCTGTTCATCATCCGCCGCTCGCTGCAGGAGACCGAGGAGTTCGCGGCGCGCAAGCATCGTCCGGGCATGGGCGAGATCCTGAAGTCGATGGCCGCGAACTATTCCGTAGTGCTGGGCGGCATGGGCATGGTCGTCATGACGACCGTGTCGTTTTACATGATCACGGCTTATACGCCGACTTTTGGCAAGGAGGTGCTGAAGCTGACGGCGATCGACGCACTGGTCGTCACCGTCTGCGTCGGTATCTCGAATCTGATCTGGCTGCCGGTGTCCGGCGCGTTGTCGGATCGCATCGGCCGCCGTCCGGTGCTGCTTGCGTTCACGATCCTGACGATCCTCACCGCGTATCCGGCGCTGCAATGGCTCGTCGCCGAACCGTCGTTCGCGCGTCTGTTGGTCGTGCAGCTGTGGCTGTCGTTCCTGTACGGCAGCTACAACGGCGCGATGGTCGTCGCGCTGACCGAAGTGATGCCGGTCGAAGTGCGGACCGCCGGCTTCTCGCTCGCGTACAGTCTCGCGACGACGATCGGCGGCTTCACGCCGGCCATCGCCACGCTGCTGATCCACGTGACCAACAACAAGGCGGCGCCGGGCCTGGTTCTAGGCGTGGCGGCGATCTGCGGTCTGCTCGCGACGCTGTTCCTGTATCGCACGCCGGAGTCGCGCAATCAGTATCGGGCGGCCTGACGGGTTCGCTTCGTGTTCTGAGAACAGAAAACCCCGCGAAAGCGGGGTTTTCTGTTTTTGCTGGCGGCGCGTGGTCCGTCGCTAGCCGTGCCGCAATTCCTTGGCGACCGCCTCGACGACTTGATCCCACGCGCCCGGCCGCGGCTGACGCACCAGCGTCGCGCCCGGATACCACGGGCTGCGCGTGTCGCCGTCGAACCAGCGCCAGTCGGCGGCGAACGGCAGCATCAGCCACAGCGGCTTGCGCAGCGCGCCGGCGAGGTGCGCGATCGACGTGTCGATCGACACCACCGCGTCGAGCCGCTCGACGATCGCCGCGGTATCCGCAAAGTCGCCGATGCGTTGGTCGAAGCGATGGATCGCGGCCGCGCGCGGATGCGCATCGAGCGCGGAGCGTTCGTCGTCGGACAGGTCGGGCTGCAGCACGATCCAGTCGATGCCGTGGAGCGCGAACAGCGGCTCCAGCGCGGCGAGCGGCATCGTGCGGGTTTCGTTGCGCTGGATGCGCCCAGACCAGGCGAGCCCGATCTTGCGCTTCGCCTGACCGCCGAGCGAGCCGCGCCATTTGCGGCGATAGGCCGGCGGCACGCTCAGATAGGGCGTGCGTGCTTCGATCGTGTCGTAGCGCGTGCCGAGCGCGAGCGGCAGGCTCAGCAGCGGAATTTGCAGATCGGCGGCGGGACGCGGCTGGCCCTGCGCGATCAGCGAGACGCGCCATGCCTGCGCGACGGGCGCGAGCAGCGGCACCAGCTGCGGCTGCACTTCGAGCACGACGCGCGCGGCGCGTTGCGTGGCGAGCGGCACGAAGCGCACGAACTGCAGCGTGTCGCCGAAACCCTGTTCGGCATGGATCAGCAGCGTGCACTCGTCGATCGGCTCGCCGTGCCAGCGCGGCAGCGTCTGGATCGCCGGTTGCGCGACGGTTTGCAGCCGCCATTCGTATTCGGGCAGACCGCGCTCGAAGTCGCGCATCGCGAGCCACGCGAGCGCACGGTTCATATGCGCGGACGCGAGGTCGGGGCGCAGCCGCAACGCCTGATCGAGCGCGCGCACCGCGGCAGCGTGCGCGCCGAGCGCCTGGTGCGCGGTGCCGAGCGCGAGCCACGCGAGCGCGAATTGCGGATCGAGCCCGACCGCGCGCTCCAGATACGGCAACGCCTGTTCGGCCCGGCCGAGCGCCGCGAGTGCGTTGCCCATGCCGTAGATCGCGGGCGGCAGGTTCGGCTGCAGCCGCAGCGCCGCTTCGAATGACGCGACTGCCTGCGCATGTCGGCCGGTCGCATCGAACGTGTTCGCGAGGTTGAAGTGCGCGGCGACGAAGCGCGGCTCGGCAGCGAGCGCGGCCTCGAAGCAGGGCACCGCCTCGTGCGGCCGATCGAGCGCGTTCAGCGACATGCCCATGTTGTTCAGCGCGCCCGCGTGACCGGGGCGCAGTTCGAGCGCGCGCCGGAACGACGCGATCGCGTCCGCGTGACGCCCGAGCGCGTGCAGCGCATTGCCGAGATTGTTGTGCGACGACGCGTCGTCCGGCTGCAGGCGCAGCGAGCGTTCGAACGCATCGGCGGCGTCTTCGTGACGGCCCAGCGACGCGTAGGCGTTGCCGAGGTTGTAGTGCGCCATCGGGAACGTCGGTGCGAGCGTCAGCGCGTTGCGGAACTGCTCGATCGCGGCGTCGATCTGGCCGAGCGCCTTCAGCGCATTGCCGAGGTTCAGCTGCAGCGCCGCGTCTTCGGGGCGCAGGTCGACCGCGCGCCTCACGAGCGCCGCGGCTTCGGCGTGCTGGCCCTGCTGGTGGCGCAGCACGCCGAGCAGATGCAGCGCATCGACATGGCTGGGGTCGTGGTCGAGCGTGGCGCGGTAGCCGCGTTCGGCGTCGTCGAGGCGGCCGTCACGATGCGCCGCGAACGCGCGGTCAAATACAGGTTGCATGACGGGGAGGGCATTCGGATCAATCAGACTGGGCCGCATTTTCCCATACTTGCGCAAGGGGCCCCGATTTGCGCGGCTCGCGGGCGCCTCTGGAGCGACGGGGCGTCCCCTCCGCGATTGATGCAGCGCACCGCTGTGCGCGAGAGCGGCGGCGTACACTAGAACGCAATGTTGCCTCCGGAGTTCCGCATGGACGCTGCCGCCTACGACGCGTCGCCGGTGCTGATCGTCGGGGCCGGTCCCACCGGACTTGCCGCAGCGATGAGTCTCGCGCGTGCTCACATCCCCGTGCGTCTGATCGACAAGGCGCCGCAGCCGAACCCTTATTCGCGCGCGATCGGCATTCAGGCACGCACGCTCGAGCTGCTCGAGCAGCATCGGCTGATCGAGCCGTTTCTCGAACTCGGCCATCGCGCGCGCGTCGCGAATCTGTTTTCGAACGGCATGCGGCTTGCGCAGCTGGATTTTGACGCGCTGCACACGCGCTATCCCTATCTGCTGTTTCTCGACCAGTCGGTGACCGAGCGGCTTCTGACCGAGCATCTTGCGACGCTCGGCGTGAAGGTCGAGCGCGGCGTCGAACTGATGGCGTTCATGCAGGGCTCAGCGAGCATTCAGGCGACCTTGCGCCGCGCGGACGGCCGGACGGAAGGCATGCGCCCGTCATATATGATCGCGGCCGACGGCGCGCATAGTTCGATTCGCCATCGCCTCGGGCTGAATTTCGAGGGCAAGACCTTCGAGCAGACCTTCCTGCTCGCCGACCTGCACGCGGAAACCGACTGGCCCGACGACGAATTCCATATCTTCGCGTCGGGCGACGGTCTCGTCGCGCTGTTCCCGATGGGCCACGGCCGTCATCGACTGATCGCCGATCACGCGGTCGAGCCGTCCGGCAGCGCCGCGCCGCCGGCCACACCCGCAGCGCCGTCGCTAGAACAATGCAAGGCGCTGATCGCGCGGCGCGTGCGCGAGCGCGTCGACGTGTCGGATCTCGCGTGGTCGGCGTATTTCCACGTGAACAGCCGGATGGTCGATCGGCTGCGCGTAGGCCGCATCTTCCTCGCCGGCGATGCCGCGCATGTACACAGCCCCGCGGCCGCGCAAGGCATGAATACCGGCATCCAGGAAGCGCTCAATCTCGGCTGGAAGCTCGCGCGCGTGGTCGGCGGCGCGGCGCCGGATCGCCTGCTCGACACGTACCACGCCGAACGGCACCCGATCGAGCGCGAGGTGCTGCGCCAGACCGGGTTCATCACGCAGATGGCCGAGGCCGATCACGGTCCGCTGAAGCTGCTGCGCGAGCGCGTGATGCCGGTACTGGCCGCGCTCGGCCCGCTGCGCGATGCCGCGCGCGCGACGATCAGCGAGCTGTCGATCCAGTACCGGCGCAGTCCGCTCACGCTCGAACGCGTGCTCGACGGCGGCCCGCGCGCGGGCGAGCGCGCGCCGGATGCGCTTGTGCATGTTGTCGACGGTCCGCTCGGGCGCGCGCCGGGCGTCGGCTGCATTTTCGATCTGCACGATCCGGCGTTCTTCTCGCTGTTTCTGCTGGTGCCGCCGCTGCCCGTCGACGGCACGCCGCTCGATCCGGCTGCGAAGCATGCGGCGCCGCCGGACCCGGAGCTGGAAAAGCTCGCCGCCGAGGTCGAGCGGCTGCTGCCGAACGCGGTGCGGATCTGGCGCGTCACCGATACGACCGGCGACGGCGGCCCGGCGCTGTCCGAATCGTATGGGCGCACGCGGCCGTCGTTTTATCTGGTGCGGCCCGACGGCTATATCAGCGCGCGCGGACGCACCGGCTCGGACCTGCACGGTCTCGTACGGCACTGCGAGGCGTGGTTTGCGGTGGGGGGAGAGATCCACGAGCAGGCGACGCTGTGATCAGGGTCGCCTGTTGCGCGGCGCGGGCGCGGCAGCGGATCGCGCCGCCGCGCCACGGTGGGGTAGTTGAGGAAATGGCCTGAGCCTAAGCCGCCGACGCCTGGGCCGGCGTCAACTTCTCGCGATACCTGACGATCGCCTCGCGCGTGAAGTTCGTTAGCGCGATGTCATAGGTGTCCGGCGCTTCGTCGAGCGTTGCGAGCAGCGCGCGCCGCATGCGCGGCTCCCAGAAGCGGCGGATGTGTTCGGCGACGCCGCTCAGCGCTTCCTCGTGGTCGGGCATCGACTCGAAGAAGTCGCCGATCCGGTTCGCCATGTCGATCAGATTCCGATTGTCCATCGCTCGCCTCACTTGCCCGCGGTAACGGCCGCGGCCGAATCGGCCTGCTCGCGCCGCTTGAGCAGTTCGAGCTGTTCGCTACTGAAGCGCGAATAGTCCTTCTGCCATTGCGACGGCTGCTCGACCGGCATCACCTGCACCGCGGTCACCTTGTATTCGGGGCAGTTGGTCGCCCAGTCGGAGCTGTCGGTCGTGATCACGTTCGCGCCCGATTCGGGGAAGTGGAACGTCGTATAGACGACGCCCGGCTGCATCCGCTCCGTCACCTTCGCGCGCAACACGGTCTGCCCCGCGCGCGATTCGATGCCGACCCAGTCGCCGGTCTTGATCCCGCGTTCCTCCGCATCGTCCGGATGCAGTTCGAGCCGGTCTTCGTCATGCCAGAGCGAGTTGTCGGTGCGGCGCGTCTGCGCGCCGACGTTGTACTGCGTCAGGATGCGCCCGGTCGTCAGCAGCAGCGGATACTTGCGCGTGACCTTCTCCGGCGATGCGATGAACTTCGTGATCACGAACCTGCCCTTGCCGCGCACGAAGGTACCGACGTGCATCGTCGGCGTGCCGTCGGGCGCGTCCTCGTTGCACGGCCACTGGATGCTGCCCATTTCGTCGATCTTCTGGAACGACACGCCGTGGAAGGTCGGCGTGAGCCGTGCGATTTCGTCCATGATCTCGGACGGATGCGTGTAGTCCATCTCATAGCCGAGCGCGCGCGACAGCAGCTGCGTGACTTCCCAGTCCGCGTAACCGCCGAGCGGCGGCATCACCTTGCGCACGCGCGAGATGCGGCGCTCGGCGTTGGTGAACGTGCCGTCCTTTTCGAGGAACGACGAGCCCGGCAGCAGCACGTGGGCGTACTTGGCGGTCTCGTTCAGGAAGATGTCCTGCACCACGATGCATTCCATCGACGACAGCGCCGCCGCCACATGATGCGTGTTCGGGTCCGACTGCACGATGTCCTCGCCCTGGCAGTACAGGCCCTTGAAGGTGCCGTGCAGCGCGGCGTCGAACATGTTCGGAATGCGCAGGCCCGGTTCCGGTTGCAGCGTGACGTTCCAGGCGTTTTCGAACTGCGTGCGCACGAGCGGATCGCCGATGTGCCGATAGCCGGGCAGCTCGTGCGGGAACGAGCCCATGTCGCAAGAGCCCTGCACGTTGTTCTGGCCGCGCAGCGGATTCACGCCGACACCTTCGCGGCCGATGTTGCCGGTCGCCATCGCGAGGTTCGCGATGCCGATCACCATCGTCGAGCCTTGCGCGTGTTCGGTGACGCCCAGGCCGTAGTAGATCGCGGCGTTGCCGCCGGTCGCGTAAATGCGGGCGGCTTCGCGTACTTGTTGTGCGGGCACGCCGGTTGCCGCTTCGGTCGCTTCGGGCGAGTTCTCAGGCAGCGCGACGAAATCGCGCCACTGCTCGAACGCGCGCGTTTCGCAGCGCTCGGCGATGAACGCTTCGTCGAGCAGGCCTTCGGTGACGATCACATGCGCGAGCGCGTTGACGATCGCGACGTTGGTGCCGGGCCGCAATTGCAGATGGTGCGACGCCTTCACGTGCGGCGTATCGACGATGTCGATGCGGCGCGGATCGACGACGATCAGCTTCGCGCCCTCGCGCACGCGGCGCTTCAGCCGCGAGCCGAACACCGGGTGGCCGTCGGTCGGATTTGCGCCGATCACCATGATCACGTCGGCCTTATCGACCGATGCGAACGTCTGCGTGCCGGCCGATTCGCCGATCGTCGTCTTCAGGCCGTAGCCGGTCGGCGAATGGCAGACGCGCGCGCAGGTGTCGACGTTGTTGTTGCCGAATGCGGCGCGCACGAGCTTCTGCACGAGGTACGTTTCTTCGTTCGTGCAGCGCGACGACGTGATGCCGCCGATCGAATCGCGCCCATGCTTCGCCTGGATACGGCGGAACTCCGATGCCGCGTAGGAGATTGCTTCGTCCCAGCTGACTTCGCGCCACGGGTCGGTGATCTTCGCGCGGATCATCGGCTTGGTGATGCGGTCCTTGTGCGTCGCGTAGCCCCACGCGAAGCGGCCCTTCACGCACGCATGGCCTTCGTTGGCCTGGCCGTTCTTGTGCGGCACCATCCGCACGACCTGGTTGCCTTTCATCTCGGCCTTGAACGAGCAGCCGACGCCGCAATACGCGCAGGTGGTGACGACCGAGTGCTCAGGCTGGCCGAGCATCACGACGGTCTTTTCCTGAAGGGTCGCGGTCGGGCACGCGGCCACGCACGCGCCGCACGACACGCACTCCGATTCCATGAACGGCTGGTTCTCGCTCGCCGCGACGCGCGATTCGAAGCCGCGTCCGGTGATCGTCAGCGCGAACGTGCCCTGGGTTTCCTCGCACGCGCGCACGCAGCGATTGCAGACGATGCACTTCGACGGGTCGTACGTGAAGTACGGATTCGATTCGTCCTTCTTGTCCTTCAGGTGATTCTCGCCGTCGAAGCCGTAGCGCACTTCGCGCAGGCCGGTCACGCCCGCCATGTCCTGCAGTTCGCAGTCGCCGTTGGCGGGGCAGGTCAGGCAATCGAGCGGATGGTCGGAGATGTACAGTTCCATCACGTTGCGACGCAGCGTCTGCAGACGGTCGGTCTGCGTGCGCACCTTCATGCCGGCTTCGACCGGCGTCGTGCACGAGGCCGGATAGCCGCGCCGTCCTTCGATTTCGACCAGACACAGACGGCATGAGCCGAACGGCTCGAGCGAATCGGTCGCGCACAGCTTCGGCACGTTGACGCCGGCTTCGGCCGCCGCGCGCATCACCGACGTGCCGGCGGGTACGGTCACCGCCTGGCCGTCGATTTCGAGCGTCACGTCGACGTCCGAGTGACGGGCGGGGGTGCCGTAGTCGGTGTCGTCGGCGAATGGGTTGGCGGCGCGTGCCATGGCTTGCGACTTGCACGCGCAGTTGCCTGAGCCGCAGCCGCCCCCCTCGGGGAGTTCCTTCAGGGAGCGGGAGTTGAACTGATCGGACATAGTGAACTCCTGGTGTCAGGCCGCGGCCGCTTTGGTGGCGTGGTCGGCAGTGGGATCGGCGGCGAGACCGAAGTCTTCTGGGAAATGATCGAGCGCGGACAGCACCGGGAACGGCGTCATGCCGCCCATCGCGCACAGCGAACCGGACACCATCGTGTCGCACAGATCGCGCAGCAATTGCACCTGACGCGTCGACGTATCGCCGTTACGGATCCGCGCGATCACCTCGACGCCGCGCGTCGAGCCGATGCGGCACGGTGTGCATTTGCCGCACGATTCGAGCGCGCAGAAGTGCATCGCGTATTGCGCGAGCTCGGCAAGGTTCGACGTGTCGTCATGCACGACGAGACCGCCGTGGCCGATCACCGCGCCGACTGCCGCGTACGCTTCGTAGTCCATCGGGATGTCCCACTGGCTTTCCGGCAAATAGGTGCCGAGCGGACCGCCGACCTGCACCGCGCGCGCCGGCCGGCCACTCGCGGTGCCGCCGCCGAAGTCGTCGAGCAGTTGGCGCAATGTCACGCCGAACGCGAGTTCGACGAGGCCGCCTCGCTTGATGTTGCCGGCCAGTTGGAACGGCAGTGTGCCGCGCGAGCGGCCCATGCCGAAGTCCTTATAGAACGCCGCGCCGCGCGCGAAGATGATCGGCACCGTGGCGAGCGTGATCACGTTGTTGATCACGGTGGGCTGGCCGTAGAGACCCACGAGGGCGGGCACCGGTGGCTTCGCGCGGACGATGCCGCGCTTGCCTTCGAGCGATTCCAGCATCGCGGTTTCTTCGCCGCACACATACGAGCCCGCGCCTTTCGCAACGAACAGCTCGAAGCGCTGCCCGCTCGAAAGCACGCTGTCGCCGAGCCAGCCGGCTGTGCGCGCGCGGGCGATGGCCGCTTCGAGCGTCGCGATCGAGTGCGGGTATTCGCTGCGCACGTAGATATAGCCGACGGTCGCGCCAGTCACGACACCCGCGATGATCATGCCTTCGATCAGCACGTACGGATCGCTTTCCATCACCAGACGATCGGAGAAGGTGCCCGAGTCGCCTTCGTCGGCATTGCAGACGACGTACTTCTGCGCAGCCTTTGCGCCGCGCACCGTGCGCCACTTGATGCCGGCCGGGAAGGCCGCGCCGCCGCGGCCGCGCAGGCCGGATTGGATCAACTCTTCGCAGGCGGCATCGCCGTCGGTTTGCAGCGCGTTGCGTAGGCCTTCGAGGCCGCCGTGCGCGACGTAGTCGTCGATGGACAGCGGGTCGGTGATGCCGATCCGCGCGAAGGTCAGGCGCTGCTGCTTCTTCAGATACGGGATCTCGTCGACCACGCCGACGCGTCGCGCATGCTCGCCGCCATCGACGAAGCCCGCGTCGAACAACGCAGCGACGTCTTCCACGTCGACATTCGCATAGCCGATGCGGCCTTCGGGCGTCGCGACTTCGACCAGCGGTTCGAGCCACAGCAACCCGCGCGAACCGTTGCGGATCAGTTCGATCGCGATGCCGCGGCGCGCGGCTTCGCTGGCGATGGCTTCGGCCAGCGCATCAGCGCCGAGCGCGAGCGCCGACGAATCTCGCGGAACATAGATGCGCGTCATGCCGGCACCTCCACGCGTTTGCTGGCTGCGGCGAGCAGCGCGTCGAATTTCTGTGGCGTAACGCGTGCGTGCAGCGTGCCGTTGAGCATCATCGCCGGCGACAGCGCGCATTGGCCGAGGCAGTACACCGATTCGAGCTCTACCGTTGCGCCATCATGGTGACCGGCGTCGAAGCGGCAACCCGTGTGCGCCTCGATGTGCTGGGCGAGCGCCTCGGTGCCCATGCTGCGGCATGCTTCGGCGCGGCACAGCTGTACCGTGACGGGCGCGGCCGGCGTGGTGCGAAAGTGATGGTAGTAGGTGATGACGCCGTGCACTTCCGCGCGCGACAGGTTCAACGCGCGGGCGAGCGGTCCGACTGCGGCGGGTGGCACAAAGCCGAGTTCGTCCTGGATCGCATGCAGGATCGTCATCAGTGTGCGGCCCGGTTGCGCGTGTCGTTGCACGAGCTGATCCGGCGCCGTGGCGAGAGAATCGTCCAAAGTGGGGGCTCCTCCAAAGCGATATATGCACTTGTTATTCATAATACGTGCACGTATGCTTCGCTTATTCGATGTGGTATAGCCGAAAGATAGGCGGGCCAACCGGCGCGCGCAATAGGAAACAGTCAAACATATATGGTCAGGATCGAATGTCAGGTCGAGCTGGTCGTGAAGGGTGCGGACGGCCGCGAGGCCAGCCTGTCTGACGTGGTGCCGTTACTCGCGCTTGTCGATGAATCTGGCAGCATTGCCCAGGCCGCGGCGCTTAAGGGTTTGTCCTACCGGCACGCGTGGGGTTTGCTGCGCAGCATCGAGGAGCGGCTTGGCGGTCCGCTGATCGCAAAAGAGCGTGGGCGCGGCTCGGTTTTGTCCGACCTCGGACACGCGGTGCTGCGTGGACAACGGCTCTGCGGTGAGCGGCTCGACGGCAATCTGCAGGCGCTCGCGAGCGAAGTGGCGAGCGATCTGAACCGCTGGCTCGCGCCCCCCACCGATAACGTGCGCATCCACGCGTCGCACGGTTATGCGGTGGCCGCGCTCGTGACGGCACTGGTCGCCAACGATCTGCCGGTCGAGATCAAGTACCGCGACGGCGCCGACGCGGTCAGCGCGCTCGCGCGCGGCGAGTGCGATCTGGCGGGCTTTCACCTGCCGCTCGGCGAGTTTCGCGCGGTGTGCGCCGATACCTACCGGCGCTGGCTCGATCCGCAACGCCACGTGCTCGTGCATCTGACCCGGCGCAAGCAAGGACTCTTCATCGGCAAGGGCAACCCCAAGGGAATCGGCGGGCTCGGCGATCTGGCGCGCGACGACATCCGTTTCGTCAACCGCCAGCCGGGCTCGGGTACGCGGATGCTGCTCGATCTTTCGTTGCGACAGATCGGGGTGGACCCGGACCGCGTGAACGGCTATGCGTCGACCGAGCTGACGCACTCCGCGATCGCGGCGTTCGTCGCGAGCGGCATGGCCGACATAGGCTTCGGCGTGCAGCCCGCCGCGCATCATTTCGGGCTCGACTTCATTCCGATCGTCGACGAGGACTATTACTTCGCATGCGACCGCGCGCACCTGTCACGCGCACCGCTCGCGACGGTGATCAATCTGTTGCGCGGCAGCGCGTTTCACCATCGTGTCGAGCAGCTCGCCGGCTACGATCCGTGCGACTGCGGCAGGCTCGTCGATCTGGACGAGGGACTCGGCGGCGCGCTAGCTTAATGGTGGGCGTAAGAGCCCGTAATCAGAAACGCGATGGCGCTCGGCGCCCGCTGCTGCGCGGCAAGCCGGTTTCGGCTACTCTCTTGGCTTCGTATCCGCTCTAACCCCGCGGCAAGCCGCGCCGAACCAACATGAAAGCTCTTTTCCACGCATGTGCCGCCGCTGTCGCGGCTGGTGTGCTCTGTGCCACCGTCTCCGTCGCTTACGCGCAAAACTCGCCTGGCGTGCCGGGCGGCATCCTGAACGATGAATTCCGCCTCAACGAGCATCCGCAGATGCCGTTCGCCGCGTCCGCGCCGTCGGACAAGTATCAGCACGGCAAACGATCGGCAGCGCGCAAGCGCGGTGACATGGGCGATCCAAATGGCTGCAATCTGCAGTGCCCGAAGGACGAATGAGGATCGGCTCGGGCTTCGCTCGAGCTTCGAGGTTTGACACAGCGCCGGCCCTTGGGCCGGCGTTGTGCTTTGTGGCGGATGCGATGGTCGCGCAGTTGCCGGGCGGACCGGATTGTTATGGCCTGGCGATGTGCCAGATGTCCTTGAAACCGTCCCCCTTTACATCGCCTGCCTGCTTGTCAGCCGAGTAGTGATACAGCGGATGGCCCTTGTACGCCCATTGCTGCTTGCCGTCCGCGCTCGGGATTAGTAACCAGTCGCCCGACGGCTTGTCGGTCGGCGTCGCGGTGGCCGCCGGCCAGTTGCTCATGCAGCCGCCGGTGCAGGCGCTGACGCCATGGGTGGTGTCCTTGTCGAACGTGTAGAGCGTCATGCCGTCGGCAGTGACGAAGCGGCCGTCGGACAGTTTTGGCGGGTCGGCGAGGGCGCTGGCGTGCAGCACGGCGAGTCCGAGCGGGGCAAGCAATGCGATGGTCTTGCACATGACGCGGGCTCCTGTTCTGGCGACGCGGTTGACGGGCGACGACGCGCCTCGCGCTACGAGTATAGGCAGCGGCTGTGGATCTGCCGGGTCCTGTTGTGGGTCGCGCACGGTGCCTAAAATAAAAAACCCCGGCAGCGTCAAGCTACCGGGGTTTTTCGGGGCCGTTCGTTGCGAACGTGCCCTTGTGTTTGGTGGAGGCGGCGGGAATCGAACCCGCGTCCAGAAGTCCTCTACGACCAGTTCTACATGTTTAGTTCTGTCTTTTGATTTAACCGCAGCGACGCGGACGAACACGCTGCGCTACGGCGATTCACTAGATTTTCGACCCGAACGTCGTGACGCCGCCAAGGCTTAACTGACGTATATGACCTCTGTCGGTATTGCTACCGGTCTTGCGACACTAGCCCGTCAGTGAACTAGGCAGAGGACGGCGGCCCTTAGGCTGCCAGTGCGAACGTATCGTCGTTTGCAGTTACGTTTTTCCCATTGATTAACGAGGTGACGGGTCCTCGACATGCCCTAGCCGCTTCGCAACCCCTGTCGAAACCAGGTCGCCCCCGCGGTTCGTTGCTCACATATATGAGCCAAACGGGATTTTACAATAGATCGACGGCACGCGTCGCACGCATTGGGTGGCAGGACTTTCTCAGCCAATGTCGCGCAGCAGCGTCTGCAACTCGGCCGTCGACTCCACCACGTGTTGCGCATGCCACCGTGTCGGCGGAATGTCATTGCCGCAATAGCCGTAAGCCGCGGCGACGGTCTTCATGCCGGCGGCAAAACCGGCCTGCACGTCGCGCAGATCGTCGCCGATATAGACGACGCGCTCCGGCGCGATGTCCAGCTCACGCGCCGCGTGCAGCAGCGGCGCGGGGTGCGGTTTCGAATGCGGAGTCGTGTCGCCGCTCACCACGCAGCCGGCGCGCTCCTCGAGCCCGAGTTGCGCGACGAGGGGCTCGGTGAGCCGCGCGACCTTGTTCGTGACGATGCCCCAGCGCACGCCGCGCGCGTCGAGTTCATCGAGCACTTCCGCGATGCCCGGAAAGAGCGTCGTCTCGATGCACAGGTCCGCTTCGTAGTTCGCGAGAAACTCCTCGCGCATCGATGCGAATTCGTGATGATCGGGCCCGATGCCAAACGCGCCGCAGATCAGTCCGCGCGCCCCGGCCGAAGCGAGCGGGCGCAGCTTCTCGAGCGGCACCATCTCGAGTCCCCGGTCGTGGCGCATCTTGTTGACGGCGGCCGCGAGGTCGGGCGCCGTGTCGGCAAGCGTGCCGTCGAGGTCGAAAAGCACGGCGAGGCAAAAGCCGAGCGTGTCGTCGTTGTCTTCGCGTTGCGGCAGGGGAGTCGGGTCGCTCATTGTTCGTTTCGGATACGGCGGATCGGGGCGGTTCTGGCAGGTCAGGCGTCGCGGCGACAGGCGAGCATATAGTTGACGCTCGTGTCGGACGACAGCGCGAAGTGCTTGCTGAGCGGGTTGTACACGATGCCCTTGATGTCGGCCGTACGCAGATCGGCGGCGCGCACGAAGCCGGCGAGTTCCGACGGGCGGATGAAGCGCGCGTAGTCGTGCGTGCCCTTCGGCAGCATGCGCGCGATGTATTCGGCGCCGATCACCGCGAACAGGTACGACTTCACGTTGCGGTTCAGTGTGGAGAAAAACACCCAGCCGCCCGGCTTCACGAGATTCTTGCAGGCCTCGACGATCGCGGCCGGCTTGGGGACGTGCTCGAGCATTTCCATGCAGGTGACCACGTCATAGGTGCCCGGTTCGCGCGCGGCCAGTGCCTCGGCGGCGATTTCTTCGTAATCGACGGTTACACCGCTTTCAAGACTGTGAAGATCGGCGACGCCGAGCGCCTGAGTCGACAGGTCGATGCCCTTCACATGCGCGCCCAAGCCTGCCATCGATTCCGACAGGATGCCGCCGCCGCAACCGATATCGAGCACCTTTTTGCCGGCGAGATGCGCGTGCGCGTCGATCCAGCGCAGGCGAATCGGATTCAGTTCGTGCAGTGGTTTGAATTCGGCGTTCGGGTCCCACCAACGATGCGCGAGGTCGCTGAATTTCTGTAGTTCGTGGGGATCGGCGTTGGTCATGGCGAAGGCTGCCTCGATGAAAGCGGTGAGCGGACGCTCGAGGATAAACTCTGAGTATATAGGGCAAGAGAAAGAGCGGCAAAAGCGCACCAGCGAGCGGCTGCCAATTCGAGCTTCGAGCCGCTCGTAGCGGAGCGGGGTGTTCCTCCGTCGCGCATCAGACCACGTCGCGGCACCCGCACATAAAAAAAGCCCCGCCGAAGCGGGGCTTTCGATACTGCGGTAATTTCCAGCTTACTGCTTCGGCGTACCGACAACTTCGACTTCCACGCGGCGGTCCGGTGCGAGGCAGGCGATGAGTTGCTTGCGGTTCTTCTGGTTGCAACCGGTGGTAACCGGGTTGCGGCGGCCCTTGCCTTCCGTGTAGATACGGTTGGCTTCGACGCCCTTGCTGACCAGGAAGGCCTTCACAGCTTGAGCACGACGCAGCGACAGACGGTCGTTGTAAGCGTCCGAACCGATGCGGTCGGTGTGGCCCGTAGCGACGACGACTTCGAGGTTGATGCCCTGGATCTTCGATGCGAGTTCGCTCAGACGTTCCTTGCCAGCCGGCTTCAGGATTGCCTTGTCGAAGTCGAACAGCGCATCAGCTTGATACGTAATCTTTTCGCTGGAGATAGCCGGGGCCGGAGCGACCGGTGCCGGTGGGGTCGGAGCCTGAGCAACCAGAGCGCCGTCGCACTTGGCGTTAGCCGTTGCGGGCGTCCAGAATGCATCGCGCCAGCAAAGCTCGTTCGTGCCGTTCATCCACACGTATTCGCCAGTACCATTCACCCAGTTGTCGTTGGTAGCTTGTCGCGACGCCGGCACCGACTGCGCCATGGCGGATGCAGCCATAACTGCGGTAGCTGCAATGAACGCGAGCTTTGAAAGTTTATTCATATTTCTCCTCTCGAAATTGAGATTACCGCAGGTTTACTGCGAGCCTGTTGACGGATGACCAGTCATACATTGCTCGAAGTATAACATTGGTGCGGAACAAAAACCGGCTGTGTAGACTTCGAGCAGTGTCTGACTCTTTGTGCGTTGGCATTTTGCCATATCGTTCCCTTCCGACGAAAAAAAAATCTGCCCCCATTCAAATCCCCCTCCAATTGTGGTGCATGAGCAACAAATGTTTTCGTCTGAGCGGTCCGCGGGCTCTGGCTAAGCGGCGAATTGGCCCCACGCAGGAATCGAGCCTGGTGAGCTCGAAATTGTGCGATCGGCGAGGTGTTGGCGGGTGCCCCTCTAATATGTATACGTACCTGCGTCGGGCGCGGATGCGTGGCATGTTAGAATCGCGTGATGCGTTGCGCCTGCAATGCTTACGCGAAGTTGCGGCGAACCCCCGCTTTCGCACGTAAAAGATACGGATAATGGATCAATTCGCCAAAGAGACTCTGCCAATCTCCCTTGAGGAGGAAATGCGCCGTTCGTATCTCGATTACGCGATGAGCGTGATCGTAGGGCGAGCGCTTCCCGATGTCCGCGATGGCCTGAAGCCGGTGCACCGGCGCGTGCTGTACGCGATGCACGAACTGAACAACGACTGGAACCGCGCCTATAAGAAGTCGGCGCGTATCGTCGGCGACGTCATCGGTAAATACCATCCGCACGGCGACACTGCCGTCTACGACACGATCGTACGGATGGCGCAAGACTTCTCGCTGCGCTACATGCTCGTCGACGGCCAGGGGAACTTCGGTTCGGTCGACGGCGACAACGCCGCGGCGATGCGTTACACCGAAATCCGCATGGCGAAGATCGGCCACGAGCTGCTGGCCGACATCGACAAGGAAACGGTCGACTTCGTGCCGAACTACGACGGCAGCGAAAACGAGCCGGCCATCCTGCCTGCGCGCATCCCTAATCTGCTGATCAATGGCTCGTCCGGCATCGCGGTCGGCATGGCGACCAACATCCCGCCGCACAACCTCAACGAAGTCGTCGACGCGTGTCAGCATCTGCTGAAAAACCCGGAAGCGACGATCGACGAGCTGATCGAGATCATCCCCGCACCCGACTTCCCGACCGCCGGCATCATCTACGGCGTGGCCGGCGTGCGCGACGGCTATCGCACCGGTCGCGGCCGCGTCGTGATGCGCGCGCTGACGCACTTCGAGGAAATCGACCGCGGGCAGCGCATGGCGATCATCGTCGACGAATTGCCGTATCAGGTGAACAAGCGCTCGCTGCTCGAGCGTATCGCCGAACTCGTCAACGAGAAGAAGCTCGAAGGCATCTCCGACATCCGCGACGAATCCGACAAGAGCGGCATGCGTGTCGTGATCGAGCTCAAGCGCGGCGAAGTGCCCGAGGTCGTGCTGAACAATCTGTACAAGGCGACCCAGCTTCAGGACACGTTCGGCATGAACATGGTCGCGCTCGTCGACGGTCAGCCGAAGCTCCTGAACCTGAAGGAAATGCTGACGTGCTTCCTGTCGCATCGCCGGGAAGTGCTGACGCGGCGCACCGTCTACGAACTGCGCAAGGCGCGCGAACGTGGCCACGTGCTCGAAGGTCTTGCGGTTGCGCTCGCGAACATCGACGAATTCATCGCGCTCATCAAGGCCGCGCCGACGCCGCCTATCGCCAAGCAGGAACTGATGTCGCGCTCGTGGGATTCGTCGCTCGTGCGCGAAATGCTGTCGCGCGCCGAGGCGGATAACGCGTCGGCGGGCGGTCGCGAAGCATATCGTCCGGAGGGGCTGAACCCTTCGTTCGGCATGCAGGCCGACGGCCTCTACCGCTTGTCCGATACCCAGGCGCAGGAAATCCTGCAGATGCGTCTGCAGCGCCTGACCGGTCTCGAGCAGGACAAGATCATTGGCGAATACCGCGATGTGATGGCGCAGATCGCTGACCTGCTGGACATTCTGGCTCGCCCGGAACGCATTTCGGCGATCATCGTCGACGAACTCACGTCGATCAAGGCCGAATTCGGCGATGCGCGTCGCTCGAAGATCGAGTTGAACGCGACCGAACTGAACACCGAAGACCTGATCACGCCGCAGGAAATGGTCGTGACGATGTCGCACGCGGGCTACGTGAAATCGCAGCCGCTGTCCGAATATCGGGCGCAGAAGCGCGGTGGTCGTGGCAAGCAGGCCACTTCCATGAAGGAAGACGATTGGATCGACACGCTGTTCATCGCCAATACGCACGACCACATCCTGTGCTTCTCGAATCGCGGCCGTGTGTACTGGGTCAAGGTCTACGAGGTGCCGCAGGGCTCGCGCAATTCGCGCGGCCGGCCGATCGTCAATATGTTCCCGCTGCAGGAAGGCGAAAAGATTACGGTCGTGCTGCCGGTCAAGGAGTTCTCGGCCGACAAGTTCGTATTCATGGCGACCGCGCTAGGAACGGTAAAGAAGACGCCGCTCGAGGCATTCAGCCGGCCGCTGCGCAAAGGTATTATTGCGGTCGGTCTCGATGAGGGTGATTACCTGATCGGCGCCGCGATCACCGATGGCCAGCACGACGTAATGCTGTTCTCTGATTCGGGCAAGGCAGTCCGCTTCGACGAAAACGACGTGCGTCCGATGGGTCGCGAGGCGCGCGGCGTGCGCGGCATGCAGCTCGAGGACGGCCAGAACGTGATCGCGTTGCTGGTGGCCGGCGACGAGCAGCAGTCGGTGCTCACCGCAACCGAGAACGGCTTCGGCAAGCGCACCCCGATCACCGAGTACACGCGTCACGGCCGCGGCACGAAGGGCATGATCGCGATCCAGACGTCTGAGCGCAATGGCAGGGTCGTTGCCGCGACGCTCGTGGACTCGGAAGCGCAGATCATGCTCATTACCACGACGGGCGTGCTGATCCGCACGCGCGTGTCGGAAATTCGTGAAATGGGACGCGCAACGCAAGGTGTTACACTCATCAGCCTTGACGAAGGGACCAAGCTGTCCGGTCTGCAACAGGTAGCTGAGGCCGAGGGCGAGTCGGAAAGCGATTCCGACGGCTCCGCTGAAGGTGATAACGGCGGTGAGGGCGGCGGCGCGGCTTGATCCTTGCCAGCGGCTTTCAGTCTCAGTTAATACGTTGAAGCTACGCTCCGGGTCAACGCGTATCGGGCCGGTACGCTTTCCCGTGCGGCGTGCGGTTCAAGTTAATTTCTCTTAGGGAGTAATGATGCAAAAACGATTCAAACAACTGATGTTGCTGGCTGCCATCGTGCCGACCTTCGCCATGGCTCAAGCGCTGCAGAACCAGGCGCCCGCAGCTCCGGCTGCCGCAGCAGCACCGGTTGATCCGGCCAAGCAAGCTGCCATCAAGGACCTGCTCGACGCCATCGACGCGCAGAAGCTGGTTGGCGCAATCGGCAACAGCGCGCAGATGCAGGCCAAGCAGCTCGTTCCGGCAATCCTGTCGGACGCGCTGACCGAGAACAAGACGATGACGGACAAGCAGAAGCAGGCCGCCGTGCCGACGCTGCAGAAGAACGCGGTGCCGAAGCTGGTGGACGCGGCAGGTCAGGTCTTCGCAACCGACGGTTTCCGTCAGGACGCGATGCAAGCTCAGTACGATGCGTACGCGAAGTACTACAGCGTGTCGGAAATCAAGGACCTGACCACGTTCTACAAGAGCCCGACCGGCCGCAAATTCATCCAGGTGCAAGACCAGGTTGGCCGCGACGTCGTGAACGGTCTGATGCAGAAGTACATGCCGGAATCGATCAAGGCAACGCGTGACCAGGCCGACAAGGAAGTCGCATCGGTCAAGCCGGCGGCCAAGTAAGTTCCGCTCGCAGGCCGCGCTAATCAGCCGGCCTGTCGCCGCGCCCGCTGGGCCACCCGGCGTGGCGGGTTGGCGGCGACAATGCGATAATGGTCGTTTGCGCACTGGCGCAGACGGCCATTTTCTTTTTCGGCGAGCCATTTCGCAGTTCTTTTCGCCGATTCCCGCGCGACTTCGTTACTTCGCGCGCGCTTCCAGGACCTCACATGCGCGTTTTTAATTTCTCCGCCGGCCCGGCGGCCATGCCCGAAGAAGTGCTGCGCCAGGCAGCCGACGAGATGCTGAACTGGCAAGGCAGTGGTATGAGCGTGATGGAAATGAGCCATCGCGGCAAGGAATTCATGTCGATCCACGAAGCAGCGCTGACCGATCTGCGCGACTTGCTTCACGTGCCGGCAAGCCACCGGATCCTGTTCCTGCAGGGCGGCGGGCTCGGCGAGAACGCGATCGTGCCGATGAACCTGCTCGGCTCGAAACCGCGGGCGGATTTCGTCGTCACCGGCTCGTGGTCGCAGAAGTCGTTCAAGGAAGCGGAAAAATACGGCAGCGTGCATCTGGCCGCAACCGGCAAGACGGCCGAGGGCTATACCCGCGCGCCGGCGCGTGAGGAATGGCAACTGTCGGACGATCCGGCCTACGTGCACCTGTGCACGAACGAGACCATTCATGGAGTCGAAACCTTCGAGATTCCCGACCTCGGCGATATTCCGCTCGTGGCGGACGCGTCGTCGCATATCCTGTCGCGCCCAATGGACATCGCCAAATACGGCGTGCTGTTCGGCGGCGCGCAGAAGAACATCGGCATGGCGGGCGTGACGGTCGTGATCGTGCGTGAGGACATGCTCGATCGCGCGATGCCGATTTGCCCATCGGCGTTCGAATGGAAGACCGTCGCCGAGAACAACTCGATGTACAACACGCCGCCCACCTATGCGATCTATATCGCCGGGCTCGTGTTCAAGTGGTTGAAGAAGCAGGGCGGCCTCCAGGCGATGGAGGCGCGCAACCTCGAAAAATCGAAGCTGCTATACGACACGATCGACTCGAGCAGCTTCTATCTGAACAAGGTCGAACGTGGCTCGCGCTCGCGGATGAACGTACCGTTCTTCCTCGCCGACGAGTCGCGCAACGAAGATTTCCTGTCCGGCGCGAAAGCGCGGGGATTGGTGCAGCTAAAGGGCCACAAGTCCGTCGGCGGCATGCGGGCGTCGATTTATAACGCCGTCCCGCTCGAAGGCGTCAAAGCGCTTGTCGAATACATGAAGGAATTCGAACAGCGCAGCGCCTGAGTCACACTGACTGGCAGGCGTGCGCATCTTTTCCAGCAGTCACCCGGCAGAGCCGTTTTACGCATGGACGACGAACTGAATACACGACTCAAACCTCTGCGCGATCGCATCGACGCGCTCGACGCGCAGCTGATCGCGCTCCTGAACCAGCGCGCGGCGGTCGCGCTCGAAGTGGGCGAGGTCAAGAAGCATTTCAACGCTCCGGTGTTCCGGCCCGAGCGCGAGATGCAGGTGATCGCGCGCCTGCAGGAAATGAGCGCCGGGCCGCTCGCCGACGAGCACATCAGCGCGATCTGGCGCGAGATCATGGCCGCGAGCCGCGCGCTAGAAAAGAGCATCAAGGCCGCGTACCTCGGGCCGGTCGGCACCTATAGCGAACAGGCGATGCACGAGTACTTCGGTCAGTCGATCGAAGGGTTGCCGTGCCCCTCGATCGATGAAGTATTCCGCTCGGTCGAGGCGGGCGCCGCCGACTACGGCGTCGTGCCGGTCGAGAACTCGACCGAAGGCGCGGTGTCGCGCACGCTGGATCTGCTGCTGCAAACCCAGCTGACCATCGGCGGCGAACTCGCATTGCCGATCCATCACAACCTGCTCACGCAAAACGGGCTCGCTGGCGTCACGCGCGTATGCGCGCATGCGCAGGCGCTCGCGCAGTGCCAGCGCTGGCTGTCCACCAATGCGCCGCATCTCGAGCGCCAGGCGGTGTCGAGTAATGCGGAAGCTGCACGGATGGCGGCCGAAGATCCGGCTGTCGCGGCCATCGCCGGCGATCGCGCCGCGATCCACTACGGCCTGCAGGTCACCAACGCGCTGATCCAGGATGATCCGCACAACCGCACGCGCTTCGTAATGATTGGCAAGGAGCCGACCGGTCCGAGCGGCTACGACCAGACCTCGCTGATCGTGTCGGTCGCGAACGAACCGGGCGCGATGGTCAAGCTGCTCGAGCCGCTCGCTCGCCACGGCGTGTCGATGACGCGTTTCGAATCGCGTCCGGCGCGCGTCGGAACGTGGGAGTACTACTTCTATATCGATGTCGAAGGCCATCGCGACGATCCGGCTGTGGCTGCCGCGCTCGCCGGTCTCGGCGAGAAGGCCGCGTTCCTGAAAATACTCGGCTCGTATCCGCGCGCCCGCTAAGGGCTGGCAGCGCAGTCCGGGCGGCGCCGCGTGCGTTGCCCGAAAGCAGGTTTCACTATCCATCGTCGTTCGGAGATTTTCATGACAGCGTCTTTCGGCCCTTCCTATGTGCGCGCGATCGCGCCGTACATCGCCGGCAAGCCGATTTCGGAAGTGGCCCGCGAGTTCGGTCTCGACGAGGCGAGCATCGTGAAGCTGGCATCGAACGAGAATCCGCTCGGCATGCCGGAATCCGCGCAGCACGCGATGGCGCAGGCGATCGCCGATCTCGGCCGCTATCCGGACTCGAACGGTTTCGAGCTGAAGGCGGCGCTCGCCGCGCGCTACGGCGTGCCGGCTGAGTGGATCACCCTCGGCAACGGCAGCAACGACATCCTCGAACTGGCCGCGCACGCGTTCGTCGAAAAGGGCCAGGCGGTCGTGTTCTCGCAGTATTCGTTCGCGGTCTATGCGCTCGCGACGCAAGGCGTCGGCGCGCGCGCGATCGTCGTGCCGGCGCTGCACTATGGTCACGACCTCGACGCGATGCTCGCCGCAATCGACGACGACACGCGTCTCGTGTTCGTCGCGAATCCGAACAATCCGACCGGCACGTTCGTCGACGGCCCGACGCTTGAGGCGTTTCTCGACAAGGTACCGCGCCACGTGGTCGTCGTGCTCGACGAGGCGTACACCGAGTATCTGTCGGCGGACAAGCGCTACGACTCCATCGACTGGGTGCGCCGCTATCCGAACCTGCTGGTTTCGCGTACGTTCTCGAAGGCGTTCGGGCTTGCGGGCTTGCGCATCGGCTTCGCGATCGCGCAGCCCGGGTTGACCGATTTGCTGAATCGACTGCGTCAACCGTTTAACGTCAATACGCTCGCGCAAGCCGCGGCGATTGCGGCACTGAACGACAGCGCGTTCCTGCAGAAAAGCGCGGCGCTGAACGCCCAGGGCTATACGCTTCTGACGGAGGCGTTCGACAAGCTCGGCCTCGAATACGTGCCGTCCGAAGGCAATTTCGTGCTCGTGCGCGTTGGCAGCGACGACAAAGCCGGTGCCCGGGTGAACCTTGCGCTGCTGAAGCAGGCCGTGATCGTGCGACCGGTCGACAACTACGGCTTGCCGCAGTGGCTGCGCATCACGATCGGCTTGCCGGAGGAAAACGCAGCGTTCCTCGCGGCGCTCGAGAAGACGCTTGCCGAGGCTGACGCAGCGTAAGCCTTGATTCTTGATCCCGCGCGTCGACCGTCAGGAGCGGCGCGCTTAATGTCCGTATTGTGTGAGCGACGTGGCCGCGTTTTCTTTTAACAAGCTGGTGATTTTCGGTGTCGGCCTGATCGGCGGATCGCTCGCGCGCGCGTTGCGTGAACGCGGCGAGGCTGGCGGGGCGCGCACGGTGGTTGGGGTCGGACGGTCGTCGGCTTCGAGCGAAAAGGCGTTGGCGCTCGGGGTGATCGACGGTGCCGCGGCACTCACCGACGACGCCGCGCTGCGCGACGCCCTCGCGGGCGCGGACTTCGTGCTGCTCGCGGCGCCGGTCGCGCAGACCCAGCCGCTGCTCGAGCGCATCGCGCCGCATCTCGACGCCAACACGATCGTCACCGATGCGGGCAGCACCAAATCCGACGTGGTCGCCGCCGCCCGCGCGGCGCTCGGCGCGCGGATAGGCCAGTTCGTGCCGGGCCATCCGATCGCCGGTCGCGAGTCGAGCGGCGTCGATGCGGCGTTGCCCGATCTGTACGTGAACCGCAACGTCGTGCTGTGCCCGCTGCCGGAGAACACGCCGGACACGGTCGAGCGCGTCGCGGCGATGTGGCGCGCCACTGGCGCCTTGGTGCGGGACATGACGCCGCAGCAGCACGATCGCGTGTTCGCGTCGGTCAGTCATTTACCGCACGTGCTGTCGTTCGCGCTCGTCGAGCAGATCCTCAATTCGCCCGACGCTGCGTTGAAGTTCTCGTTCGCGGCGGGCGGTTTTCGCGACTTCACGCGCATCGCTGCGTCGAGTCCGGAGATGTGGCGCGACGTCTGCGTCGCCAATCGCGTAGCGCTGCTCGATGAGCTCGACGCGTACACCGCGGTGCTCGCGCGCCTGCGCACGGCGATCGAAGCCGGCGACGGCGCCGCGCTCGAAGCCGTGTTCGCGCGCTCGCGCGTCGCACGCAGTCAGTGGCAGGAGCAGCGCGCGGCTGGCGTGGCCAGCGGCGACGCGTCGAAATAACCGGAAACTGGACACATCATGGAATTCCTCGATCTCGGACCTTTTTCCCGTGCGTCCGGCACGGTTCGTCTGCCCGGCTCGAAGAGCATCTCGAACCGCGTGCTGCTGCTCGCTGCGCTCGCCGAAGGCGAGACGACGATCACGAACCTGCTCGACTCCGACGACACCCGCGTGATGCTCGACGCGCTCGAAAAGCTCGGCGTACGTTTGAAGCGCGACGGCGACACCTGCGTCGTGACCGGCACGCGCGGCGCGTTCACCGCGCGTACGGCCGACCTGTTCCTCGGCAACGCGGGCACGGCAGTGCGCCCGCTGACCGCGGCGCTCGCCGTGAACGGCGGCGACTACCGGATTCACGGCGTGCCACGCATGCACGAACGGCCGATCGGCGATCTCGTCGACGGCCTGCGCCAGATCGGCGCGAAGGTCGACTACGAGCAGAACGAAGGCTATCCGCCGCTGCGCATCCGTCCCGCCCAGATCACGGCCGACGCGCCGATCCGCGTGCGCGGCGACGTGTCGAGCCAGTTCCTGACCTCGCTGCTGATGACGCTGCCGCTGCTGCGCACCGCGAGCGGCGTCACCACCGTGCAGGTCGACGGCGAACTGATCTCGAAGCCGTACATCGAGATCACGATCAAGCTGATGGCGCGCTTCGGCATCGAGGTCGAGCGCCACGGCTGGCACCAGTTCATGGTGCCGGCGGGGCAGCGGTATCAGTCGCCCGGCACGATCATGGTGGAAGGGGATGCGTCGTCGGCGTCGTATTTCCTCGCCGCGGGCGCGCTCGGCGGTGGGCCGCTAAGAGTGGAAGGCGTGGGCCGCGCGAGCATCCAGGGCGACGTCGGATTTGCCGATGCGCTGATCAAGATGGGCGCGAACCTGCAGATGGGCGACGACTGGATCGAAGTGCGTGGCGTCGGCAACGACCACGGCAAGCTCGATCCGATCGACATGGACTTTAACCTGATCCCCGATGCCGCGATGACGATCGCGGTCGCCGCGCTGTTCGCGGACGGCACGAGCACGCTGCGCAACATCGCGAGCTGGCGCGTGAAGGAAACCGACCGCATCGCCGCAATGGCGACCGAGCTGCGCAAAGTCGGTGCGAAGGTGCAGGAAGGCGAAGATTTCCTCGTCGTCACGCCGCCCAAAAAGCTGATCCCGAATGCCGCGATCGACACCTACGACGACCACCGCATGGCGATGTGCTTCTCGCTCGTGAGCCTGGGCGGCGTGCCGATCCGCATCAACGACCCGAAGTGCGTCGGCAAAACATTCCCCGATTATTTCCAGCGCTTCACCGCGCTCACACAACCCTGATGCAACCCGGATTTGCGTGCAATCCCCGATGTGCGACATTTTTAGATGAAACCGACCCGTCCCTTTCACCAGACGCCCGTCATTGCGATCGACGGCCCTAGCGCCTCCGGCAAAGGCACAGTGGCCGCGATGGTGGCCGCCAACCTCGGCTTTCACCTGCTCGACAGCGGCGCGCTGTATCGGCTCGCTGCGCTCGCGAGCCTGCGCTATGGCATTGCAGCGGACGACGTCGACGCACTTGTCAAACTGATCGACGACCTCCACATCACGTTTCGCGAGGGGCTCGCGCAGCTGGACGGGGTCGATGTATCGACGGAAATCCGCGCCGAGGATGTGGGCAGCCGCGCCTCGGCAATCGCCGTGCACGCGCCGGTGCGAACCGCGCTGGTGGCGCGCCAGCGGGCGTTTCGCAAGGAACCGGGGCTGGTCGCCGACGGCCGCGACATGGGCACTGTGATCTTCCAGGACGCCGCGCTGAAGGTGTTCATGACCGCGAGCGTCGAGGCCCGCGCGATGCGCCGGCATAAGCAATTGATCCAAAAAGGATTTTCTGCTAATATAGATGACTTGCTCCGGGATTTGCGTGAGCGCGACGAGCGTGACAGTCAGCGCGCAGCCGCGCCGCTCAAGCCCGCGGCGGATGCAAAGCTGCTTGATACCTCCGCATTGTCGGTCGACCAGGCGGTCGAGCAGGTGGTGCAATGGTATGAAGCGCTGGTCCCACATGCGTAACTGAAAACGGTCGCGCAAAAGTGGCCAGCAGCGGCAGTCCCGTTGTTGGTAGGTGCCTCGCGATGGTCGCGAAGCGTTGTTTTTAACCCTTTAACCCCGCGTGGCGTTCGCGTATTTGCCGCAGTTGCTGACCGATCCGGTGAGCCAGGCGTTGCGAAGACCATGCAAACTCTGATTTTTATGTCCGACCTGCAAACCTCTACCCCGAATACCGAATCTTTTGCGGCTCTGTTCGAAGAGTCGCTGACCAAGCAGGACATGCGCGCTGGCGAAGTGATCTCCGCCGAAGTCGTGCGTGTCGACCACAACTTCGTGGTCGTGAACGCTGGTCTGAAGTCCGAAGCCTACATCCCGCTCGAAGAGTTCCTGAACGACGCGGGCGAGGTAGAAGTGCAGGCGGGCGACTTCGTTTCCGTCGCGATCGACGCGCTGGAGAACGGCTATGGCGACACCATCCTGTCGCGTGACAAGGCGAAGCGTCTGGCTTCGTGGCTGTCGCTGGAAAAGGCGCTGGACAACAACGAACTCGTGACCGGCACGATTACGGGCAAGGTCAAGGGCGGTATGACTGTGATGGTCAACGGCATCCGCGCGTTCCTGCCGGGTTCGCTGGTTGATACGCGTCCCGTCAAGGACACGACCCCGTACGAAGGCAAGACCCTCGAATTCCGCGTCATCAAGCTCGACCGCAAGCGTAACAACGTCGTGCTGTCGCGCCGCGCTGTCATTGAGGCAACGCAAGGCGAAGAGCGCGCGAAGCTGCTCGAAACGCTGAAGGAAGGCGCGATCGTCGAAGGCGTGGTCAAGAACATCACCGACTACGGCGCGTTCGTGGACCTCGGCGGTATCGACGGCCTGCTGCACATCACCGACATCGCATGGCGTCGCGTGCGTCACCCGAGCGAAGTTCTGTCGGTTGGCCAGGAAGTCACCGCGAAGATCCTCAAGTTCGACCAGGAAAAGAACCGCGTTTCGCTCGGTATCAAGCAACTGGGCGACGATCCGTGGGAAGGCATCTCGCGCCGTTACCCGTCGGGCACGCGTCTGTTCGGTAAGGTCACCAACATCACCGACTACGGCGCATTCGTCGAAGTGGAATCGGGCATCGAAGGCCTCGTTCACGTGTCGGAAATGGACTGGACCAACAAGAACGTTGCTCCGTCGAAGGTGGTCCAGCTGGGCGACGAAGTCGAAGTCATGGTTCTCGAAATCGACGAAGACCGCCGCCGTATCAGCCTCGGCATGAAGCAGTGCAAGCCGAACCCGTGGGACGACTTCAGCCGCAACTTCAAGAAGGGCGACAAGATCAGCGGCGCCATCAAGTCGATCACCGACTTCGGCGTGTTCATCGGTCTGCCGGGCGGCATCGACGGTCTGGTTCACCTGTCGGATCTGTCGTGGAGCGAAACCGGCGAGGAAGCCGTTCGCAAGTACAAGAAGGGCGACGAAGTGGAAGCGATCGTTCTCGGCATCGACGTCGAGAAGGAACGTATTTCGCTGGGTATCAAGCAGCTCGAAGGCGACCCGTTCAGCAACTACGTTGCAATGAACGACAAGGGTTCGGTCGTCGACGGTACCGTCAAGTCGGTCGACGCGAAGGGTGCTGTTGTCCAGCTGTCGGGTGAAGTCGAAGGCTACCTGCGTGCTTCGGAAATCGCCCAAGACCGCGTGGAAGACGCTCGCAACGTGCTGAAGGAAGGCGACAAGGTCAACGCGATGATCATCAACATCGATCGCAAGTCGCGCGGCATCAACCTGTCGATCAAGGCGAAGGATTCGGCTGAGCAGCAGGAAGCCATCCGCGGTCTCGCTGCTTCGGATTCGAGCGCAGCTGCTACCGGCACGACGAACCTCGGCGCGCTGCTGAAGGCCAAGCTCGACGGCCAGAACCAGTAAGCCTGAGAGGTCTGCTGCAGTATGACCAAATCGGAATTGGTCGCCCAGCTGGCTACGCGATTTCCGCAACTTGTTCTCAAGGATGCGGATTTCGCGGTGAAGACGATGCTTGATGCGATGTCGGAGGCGCTCGCCAAAGGTCATCGCATCGAAATTCGTGGCTTCGGCAGCTTCGGCCTCAACCGCCGTCCCTCCCGCGTCGGACGCAATCCGAAGTCGGGCGAGAAGGTGCTGGTACCGGAGAAGTACGTACCGCACTTCAAGCCGGGCAAGGAATTGCGCGAGCGGGTGGATCGTCGCGCGGGCGAGCCGCTGAAGGCCGAGGAGCCGGATGACGACCTTTAATGACTCCGCTGTGTGTCTTGCAGCGTGGCATAGCTAGCGTCAGCGGCCAAAGCCAGTAGGCAAAAGACCAGGAAAAGCGCCTTCGGGCGCTTTTTTTTCGTCCATCATTTGAGAAGTGGCGCCTTCCGCTGCGGCCTTTTGCATTTCGCGAATTGCCCGTAAGTCCTGCATCCCGTCACTTGCTGCCCAGCCGCAAGGGCATCCATTACAATACGGGTCACTTCGGCGCGGGCAACACCGTGGCGCGACGCGTCATCAAGCCGGCGTCCCCCCGCAACTGCCGTGAAGAGATCTACTCATGAAATTTATCGTCTGGCTGCTACGTGTGCTGGTGTTCGTGCTGCTGCTCGTGCTCGCGCTCTCCAACACGCAACCCGCTACGCTGAATTTCCTCGCCGGCTACGTCTGGTCGGCGCCTCTGATTCTGATCGGCCTCGCGTTTTTCGTGATCGGCTTGCTCGCGGGGCTCGTGTCGGCGATGCCGGCCGTCGTGCGTCTGCGCATGGAGAACGGCCGGCTCAGGCGGGAATTGCGCGTGGCGCGCGAAACTCCCGCCGTGGTAGAGCAGCCGCCGATGCCGCCGCTAATCTGAGCTGTCTTGCGCCGCGCGGCTCTGAACGCGGCTTTTCGTTTTCGCTTTTCCGCACATTTGCATTAATCGCATGGATCTAGACTTCTGGTGGCTGCTGGTCATACCCGTCGCGTTCGCGTTCGGCTGGATGGCGGCGCGCTACGACCTCAAGACGCTGCTGTCCGAAAGCGCCAACCTGCCGCGGTCGTATTTTCGCGGTCTGAACTTTCTGCTCAACGAGCAGCCCGACCAGGCGATCGACGCATTCATCGAAGTCGTCAAGCTCGACCCTGAAACCGTCGAATTGCATTTCGCGCTCGGCAATCTGTTCCGTCGGCGCGGTGAAACTGACCGCGCGATTCGCGTGCATCAAAATCTGCTGAGCCGCGCGGACCTGCCGGTCAACGAGCGCGATCACGCGCTGTACGAACTCGGCCAGGACTTCCTGAAAGCGGGTCTGCTCGACCGTGCCGAAGAAACTTTCCGCTCGCTGCAGGCGGGCGATTACGCACTGGGTGCTCAACGCGCGCTGTTGACGATCTACGAGATCGAGAAGGACTGGGTCAAGTCGATCGATACTGCGCGGCACCTCGAAACGATGGGCGCACCGTCGCTCGACAAGGAAATCGCACAGTTCCACTGCGAACTTGCGCAGGAAGCGCTGCAGCAGAAGAAGCCGGACGAAGCGCGTCATCAGCTCAGCCTCGCGCTGCAGGCGAGCCCGACCAACGTGCGTGCGACGATCCTGTTCGGCGATGTCGACGCGGCCGGCGGCGCGCCGGAAGCGGCGATCGGGCAATGGCGCCGCGTGGAGGAGCAGAACCCCGCGTATCTTCCGCTCGTCGCCGAGAAGATCATGAAGGCGTATGAAGCGCTCGGCCGCGCGCACGAGGGCGCCGATCTGCTAACCACGTGGGTCGATCGTCATCCGAGCAACGATCTGCTCGACGTTGCGTATCAGCACGTCGCGTCGCTGCGCGGCGCCGATGCTGCGCATGCGCTCGCCCGCACGCAGATGCAGAAGTCGCCGAATCTGGCCGGCATGACGCGTCTGCTCGAAGCGCAGCAGGCCGTTGCCGAAGAGCCGCGACGCAGCGAGCTCGAACTGATGCGCACACTGATCCGCCAGCGCACCAAAAATCTGCCACGCTATACGTGCCAGAATTGTGGTTTCAGGGCCCGGCTTTTCTACTGGCAGTGCCCGGGATGCAGCGGTTGGGAAACCTATGCGCCGCGCCGCGTCGAGCCGATTGCCGCGTCGAACTGACGCCGCACGGGCGGCTGTGGCCGCGTCGGCGTTGATTGCCGCGCAAGCGCCCCGCGAATTTCGCAACGAGTTTATCGCCGGCCTCATGAGCGGCATTCATCACCGGAACCATCTACCGGACAGCGTATGAAAATCACCATTATCGGCACCGGCTATGTGGGCCTTGTCACCGGCGCGTGTCTCGCCGAAATCGGCAACGACGTCTTCTGTCTCGACGTCGATCAGCGCAAGATCGACATCCTCAACAAAGGCGGCGTGCCGATTCACGAACCGGGCTTGCAGGAGATGATCGCCCGCACGCGCGCGGCCGGCCGCATCACGTTCTCGACCGATGTCGCGGCGAGCGTCGCGCACGGCGACGTGCAGTTCATCGCGGTCGGCACGCCGCCCGACGAAGACGGCTCCGCCGACCTGCAATACGTGCTGGAAGCCGCACGCAACATCGGCCGCACGATGAACGGCTTCAAGGTGATCGTCGACAAATCGACGGTGCCGGTCGGCACCGCACAACGCGTGCGCGCCGTGATCAACGAAGAACTCGCGAAGCGCGGGCTCGCCGGCAGCGCGCAGCATCGCTTCTCGGTCGTGTCGAACCCCGAGTTCCTGAAGGAAGGGGCGGCCGTCGACGACTTCATGCGCCCCGACCGTATCGTGATCGGTATCGACGAAGACGAAGCGGGCGCACGCGCGCGCGAAATGATGAAGCGTCTGTACGCGCCGTTCAACCGCAATCACGAACGCACGCTGTACATGGACGTGCGCTCGGCCGAGTTCACCAAGTACGCGGCCAACGCGATGCTCGCCACGCGCATCTCGTTCATGAACGAGATGTCGAATCTCGCCGACAAGGTCGGCGCCGACATCGAGGCGGTGCGCCGCGGCATCGGTTCCGATCCGCGCATCGGCTATCACTTCCTGTACGCGGGCTGCGGCTACGGCGGCTCCTGCTTCCCGAAGGACGTGCAGGCGCTGATCCGCACCGCGAGCGAGAGCGGCCACAACTTGCGCATTCTCGAGGCGGTCGAGGAAGTGAACGACCAGCAGAAGGACGTGCTCGTGAACAAGATCGCCGCAAAGCTCGGCGAGGATCTGAGCGGCCGCACGTTCGCGGTGTGGGGCCTCGCGTTCAAGCCGAATACGGACGACATGCGCGAGGCGCCGAGCCGTCGCGTGATCGGCGAGCTGCTCGCGCGCGGCGCGAACGTGCGCGCGTACGATCCGGTCGCCGTGACCGAGGCGCAGCGCGTCTTCGCGATGGATCTGCATGCGGCGCCCGAGCAACTCGCACGTCTCACGTTCACGAACACTCAGGACGAAACGCTGACCGGCGCCGACGCGCTCGTCATCGTGACCGAATGGAAGGAGTTCAAGAGTCCTGATTTCGGGCACCTGAAATCGGTGCTGAAGACACCGCTGATTTTCGACGGCCGCAATCTATACGAGCCGGACGCGATGATCGAGCTCGGGATCGACTACCACGCTATTGGACGCCCCTATGCCCAACCCTCTGACCTTCCGGCCGATGCCTGAGGCCATGCCCGCGGCGCCCGCGTCCACCACGGCGCAGAAGCTCACGGTCGTGCCGCGCGGGCAGCTCAACGCGGCGCGCGTGCTGGTGGTCGGCGACGTGATGCTCGACCGATACTGGTTCGGCGACGTCAACCGCATCTCTCCGGAGGCACCCGTGCCGGTCGTGCACGTGCAGCGCCAGGAAGATCGCTTGGGCGGCGCGGCGAACGTCGCGCGCAACGCGGTCGCGCTCGGCGCGCAAGCGGGTCTGCTGTGCGTGGTCGGTCACGACGAACCCGGCGAGCGCATCGTGCAGCTGCTCGACGAAAGCGGCGTGACGCCGCATCTCGAACGCGATCCGGCCTTGCTGACGACGATCAAGCTGCGCGTGCTGTCGCGTCAGCAGCAATTGCTGCGCGTCGATTTCGAAAACTCGCCGGCGCATGAAGTGCTGCTCGCTGGGCTTGCGCGTTTCGACGAGCTGCTGCCGTCGCACGACGTGATCCTGATGTCCGACTACGCGAAGGGCGGCCTCACGCACGTCACGCAAATGATCGCGAAGGCGCACGCGGCTGGCAAACCGGTGCTCGTCGATCCGAAGGGCGACGACTGGGAGCGCTATCGCGGCGCGACGCTGATCACGCCGAATCGCGCGGAATTGCGCGAGGTCGTCGGACAATGGAAGTCCGAGGAAGACCTGATCGCGCGCGTCACGAAGCTGCGTGCCGAACTCCAGTTCAAGGCGCTGCTGCTGACGCGCTCAGAGGAGGGCATGACACTCTTCGCCGACGATGGCATCCTGCACGCGTCGGCCGTTGCACGCGAAGTGTATGATGTCTCGGGCGCGGGCGACACCGTGATCGCGACGCTTGCCGCGATGCTCGGCGCGGGTCTTTCGCTGGTCGACGCGGTCGGACTCGCGAATCGCGCGGCCGGCATCGTGGTCGGCAAACTGGGCACCGCCACCGTCGACTACGACGAACTCTTCTCCTGATGCAGCCCGCGGGGCGCCGTCGTCCGACGGACCAGCGAACCCCGCGCGGCGTTGACTGAACGAAGCTCACTACAAAGCTCACTACGGCAGGATCATCATGACCGTCATCGTCACCGGCGCGGCCGGTTTTATCGGCAGCAATCTCGTGAAGGCGCTCAACGAGCGCGGCGAACGACGCATCATCGCGGTCGACAACCTCACGCGCGCGGACAAGTTCAGGAATCTGGTCGACTGCGAAATCGACGACTATCTCGACAAAACCGAATTCGTCGAGCGCTTCAGGCGCGGCGACTTCGGCAAAGTGCGCGCGATCTTCCACGAAGGCGCCTGCTCGGACACGATGGAAACCGACGGCCGCTACATGATGGACAACAACTACCGCTATAGCCGCGACGTGCTCGACATCTGCCTCGCGCAGGACGTCCAGTTCCTGTATGCGTCGTCGGCAGCGACGTATGGCGGTTCGAGCCGCTTCGTCGAGGAGCGCGAGGTCGAGCAGCCGCTCAACGTGTACGGTTATTCGAAGTTCCTGTTCGACCAGGTGATTCGCCGCGTGCTGCCCACGGCCAAAAGCCAGATCGTGGGCTTCCGCTATTTCAACGTGTACGGTCCGCGCGAAACGCATAAGGCGCGCATGGCATCGGTCGCGTTTCACAACTTCAACCAGTTCCGCGCCGAGGGCAAGGTCAAGCTGTTCGGCGAATACAACGGCTATGCGGCCGGTGAGCAGACACGCGATTTCATCTCCGTCGAAGACGTCGTCAAGGTCAATCTGTTCTTCTTCGATCATCCGGAAAAGTCCGGCATTTTCAATCTCGGCACCGGCCGCGCACAGCCGTTCAACGACATCGCGAGCACCGTGGTCAACACGCTGCGCGCGCTGAACAACGAGCCGGCGCTGTCGCTCGCGGATCAGGTGCAACGCGGGCTGATCGAATACATTCCGTTCCCCGACGCGCTGCGCGGCAAGTATCAGTGCTTCACGCAGGCCGATCAGTCGAAGCTGCGCGCGGCCGGCTACGACGCGCCGTTTCTGAGCGTTCAGGAAGGTGTCGATCGTTACGTGCGTTGGCTGTTCGGCCAGGTGTAATTAGTACGCCGTCCTCTTTAAACTGGAATCTCCTGGCCGGTGATGGTCGCCGGCCAGTGGCAACAGGGAGATTCCAATATGTTTCGAAAAGTACTGGTTACCGCGGCGATGCTCGCCGCTTTCGGCCACGCGTATGCGGCGGTCGACGTCAACACGGCTAACGAAGACGCGCTGCGCGGCATCAAGGGCATCGGTCCGGCAAAAGCCAAAGCGATCGTCGACGAACGTAATGCGCACGGCCCGTTCAAGGACGCGGCCGATCTCGGCAAGCGCGTCAAGGGCATGGGCGGGCACACCATCGAGCGCCTGCAGGCGGAGGGTCTCGCTGTCGGACCGGCTGGCGCGGCTGCTAGCACGCAGGTTGCGGCAGCTGCAGCGGGCAAGGAGCCGGCCGCTGCGGCCGCGCCCGCCGCCGCGCAGAAGGGCGCCGCCGCAGTGGCGGTGAAGAAGTAAGCGGCCGCGAGCCTTGCGCGTGCGATGCTGACGAGCGGCTTGCGGCGCGCAGGGTCCGCGAACATCCCATTGCTTCGATTTGCACACATCACGTCCCGCGGCTCGCAGCCGCGGGCTTTTTGCGCAGCAAGCGGCATGCATCCATGCGGACAGAAGGGCTGCAGGGCAGCGCCGGAGATCGTGGTTTAGAATCGATGGATTAAAGACACTCTTTCGCGCATCGATCGCTAGACCCCATATGGCATACAAAACGATTGAAGACACGGTCGGCAACACGCCGCTCGTACAACTCGTCCGGCTTCCAGACGACGAGATCCGCAGCCGCAACAATGTGATCCTCGCGAAGCTCGAGGGCAACAATCCGGCGGGTTCGGTGAAGGACCGTCCGGCATTGTCGATGATCAAGAAGGCCGAGGCGCGCGGGCGCATCAAGCCGGGCGACAAGCTGATCGAATCGACCAGCGGCAATACCGGCATTGCACTCGCAATGGCAGCGGCGGTCCGCGGCTACAAGATGGTGCTCATCATGCCGGAAGATCTGTCGGTGGAGCGCCGTCAGAGCATGGCCGCCTACGGTGCGGAAATCATTCTGACGCCGGTCAAAGGCGGCATGGAGTACGCGCGCGATCTCGCGGAGCAGATGCAGCGCGAAGGCAAGGGCATCATCCTCGATCAGTTCGCGAACCCGGACAATCCGGCTTCTCACATCGAAGGCACCGGCCCGGAAATCTGGCGTGACACGGAAGGACGCATCACGCACTTCGTGTCGTCGATGGGCACGACCGGCACGATCATGGGCGTATCCACGTATCTGAAAACGCAGAATCAGCAGATCGAAATCATCGGCGCGCAGCCGGAAGAGGGCTCGCGTATTCCGGGTATTCGCAAGTGGCCGGAAGCGTATCTGCCGAAAATCTTCGACCGTAGCCGCGTCGACCGTGTGGAGAATGTCAGCCAATCCGCGGCCGAGGCAATGGCGCGCCGCCTGGCATCGGTCGAAGGCATCTTTGCGGGCATTTCGTCGGGTGGTGCGTGCGAAGTCGCACTTCGCATCGCGCGTCAGGTCGAGAACGCGACCATCGTTTTCATCGTCTGCGATCGCGGCGACCGGTATCTGTCCACGGGGGTATTTCCCGCGTAAGCGGGTCGGCGGGCGCCTTCGGGTGCGCACGAGCCAATAAAAAGCGCCGGTCGAGCCGGCGCTTCTTTTGCGTCTTTCAACGCGAGGTGCACACGGCGACTCGCGGTGCCACTCACTGCGAATTCGAGTTCGACTGATCCGCCCCACCTTGCGACGCGCCGCCATTGTTGGCCGCTTTCGCGGCATTCGCCGTGTCGATCGCTTCCATCTGCGCCTTGACCTTCTGACCGAGCTGATACACCGCGAGCGCATAGAAGAAGCTGCGGTTGTAGCGGGTGAGCACGTAGAAGTTCTTCAGGCCGAGCACGAACTCGGTGCCGCGCCCCGGCGTCGGCAGATCGACCACCGTGACCGGCGTACCCGCTTCGGAAGCAATGTCGACGTTCGGCTCGTTCAGCACGAGGCCGGCGCGCAGCAACTGGTCGAGCGGCCAGTGCGGCTCCGGCTGCCCAGTGGCCGCCGCCTGCGCGACACCGAGGCTGCCCGCGTCCGAGCCGATTCGCCATACCACCGGCCGGCCGCTTTCCCAGCCGTTCTGGCGCAGATAGTTCGCGACGCTGCCGATCGCGTCGGCATCACTCGTGCGCAGATCGATGTGCTTGTTGCCCTCGTAGTCGACCGCGTACTGGACGATGCTGCTCGGCAGGAACTGCGGAATGCCGATCGCGCCCGTGTACGAGCCGAGCACCGTGTTCGGGTCGATCTGCGCATCGCGCGTCCACACCAGGTAGTCTTCGAGATTCTTGCGGAAGGTCGCCTGGCGGTCCGCCCGATTCGCGGTGTTCGGATAGTCGAAGCTCAGCGTGGTCAGCGCATCGAGCACGCGGAAATTACCCATGTAGCGCCCGTAGATCGTCTCGACGCCGATGATGCCGACGACCATCTCCGGCGGCACGCCGAACTCCTGATACGCGCGCTGCAGCGTGGCCCGGTTCTCGCGCCAGAACTGCACGCCGGCGTTGATGCGCACCGGGTCGAGGAAGCGCGCCTGATACGAGCGCCAGTTCTTGACCGACGGAGTCAGCGACGGCGTGACCAGCTTCACCGCGGTCGCCGAGTAGCTGACGCTGTCGAACAACGCGTGCAGCGACGCTTCGTCGAAATCGTAGCGCGCGACCATCTCGTTGATGAACGCATCGACGTTCGCGTTGTTCGCATAGCGCTGCGGAATGATCTCTTCCTCAAACGTTTGCCCTTGCGGTACCGGCTGTTGCGGCTGGCTCTGCGCGAGCTGCACCGAGGCTTTGCGCGCGGCGCTTTGTGCGCTCGCGGGATTTGCTGCGATAAACATGCACGATGCGACGGTCAGTGAGGCGGCGAGGGTGTTGAGGCGAAGCCGGTTGCGTGGGGATCCTGCGGACAGAGCAAGCTTGACGGTCATGGTGAGCAGTGAGCGCGATGCGTGAAAGGCTGGAAGCAGTCGGAAAGCGGCAGGAACGAAACGGCGAATAACGGGTCGGGGAAGTATACCCGACGGCTCCCGCAAAACCGTGCTGAATCGGCGACAGCGGCGTCGTGTGGTAACTTGACGAATGTAGGCGCGCGGGGGCGCGCGCCGCTCGACGGAGACACGCCGCGCGCGCAGTTGATGCGCCGCGCCGTAGAAGAGACGCACAACACGAACTATGGCAACAGGTTTCTATTCCCACCCCGACTGTCTGCTGCACGACATGGGACAGTGGCATCCCGAGTGCCCCGCGCGGCTGCAGGCGATCGAGGATCAGCTGATCGCGAGCCGCATCGACGCGTTGATCGAGCGCGAGCCGGCGCCGCTCGTCGACGAGGCCGCGCTGCTGCGCGTGCACACGCAGGCGCACGTCGACTACATCCGCGGTCGCTCGCCGCTCGAGGGCGTCGCCGAAATCGATCCCGACACGACGATGAATCCGCACACGTTGCGGGCCGCGTTGCGCGCGGCGGGCGCGGCGGTCGCCGCCACCGACGCGGTGATCGAAGGCCGCTACGACAACGCGTTCTGCAGCGTGCGCCCGCCCGGCCATCACGCGGAGCCGGCGCGCGCGATGGGCTTCTGCTTCTTCAACAACGTCGCGATCGCCGCCCGCCACGCGCTCGACGTGCATGGTCTCGCGCGGGTCGCCATCATCGACTTCGACGTGCATCACGGCAACGGTACCGAGGCCGCATTCGCGGGCGACCCGCGCGTGCTGATGTGCAGCATCTTTCAGCACCCGTTCTATCCGTTCACCGGCGCCGACAATCAGGCGTCCAACATGTGCAACGTGCCGATGCCGGCACGCTCGAACGGCATGGCCGTGCGCGAAGCGGTCCATATGCTGTGGTTGCCGCGCCTGCACGAGTTCAGGCCGGAGATGCTGTTCATCTCGGCCGGCTTCGACGCGCATCGCGAGGACGACCTCGGCAACATGGGCCTCGTCGAAGACGATTACGCGTGGATTACGGGCCAGGTGTGCGAGATCGCGCGGCGCTATGCGCGCGGGCGCATCGTCAGTTGTCTCGAGGGCGGCTACAACCTGTCGGCGCTCGGGCGCAGCGTGGTCGCGCACGTGCGCTCGCTCGCCGAGATCTGAGCCATGAAAGTCAACCCCGTCAATAGCGGCGACGCGTCGCTGGTCACGATCGAACGCGACGCGTATCAGGTACCGGGCGTCGTGCGCGTAACGATGAACCGGCCCGATGCGTTCAACGCGCTGTCCGAAGCGCTGCTCGAAGAGCTTCAGCAGACGCTGACCGACATCGCGAAGACCGATGCTCGCGTGGTCGTGATCGCCGGCGCGGGCCGCGCGTTCTGCGCGGGGCACGATCTGAAGGAAATGCGCGCGGCGCCGTCGCTCGCGTACTACCAGCAGCTGTTCGCGCGCTGCACGAAGCTAATGCTGACCATCCAGCGTATGCCGCAGCCGGTGATCGCGCGCGTGCACGGCATCGCGACCGCGGCCGGCTGCCAGCTCGTCGCCATGTGCGATCTCGCGGTCGCCGCCGATACCGCGCGCTTCGCCGTTTCGGGCGTGAACCTCGGATTATTCTGTGCGACACCATCGGTGCCGCTGTCGCGCAACCTGTCGCGCAAGGCCGCGCTCGAAATGCTGCTGACCGGCGATTTCATCGACGCTGCCGAAGCCCGCAAGCAGGGGCTCCTGAACCGCGTCGCCCCAGCCGATGCGCTCGACGACGAAGTCGCGCGGCTCGCCGCGAGCATCTGCGCGAAGCCGGTCGAAGCGGTCAGCGCGGGCAAGGGCCTGTTCTACCGCCAGCTCGAAATGGGCATCGAGGCCGCGTACCAGCTCGCCGGGCAGACGATGGCCTGCAACATGATGGACGACTCGGCGCTCGAAGGCGTGCAGGCTTTCATCGACAAACGCGCGCCGGAATGGAAGCGCTAGCCGACGGCTAGCCGGCGCCGCATCTTTTCAACTTCGTCCCACCGACCGTCTTTCGATCCAATCGACCAACGCCGCGATCACCCGATCGCGGTCGAGGTCGTTCATCGTCTCGTGATAGCTGCCCTCGTGCAGCGTGAGCGTCTTGTCAGGCGAGCCCGCGTGCTCGCCGAACGCGCGGCTGCCGTCGGGCTCGGTCAATTTGTCTTCGGTGCCATGAAACACGAGCAGCGGCATGCGCAGCCCCGCGCGGCCACGTTCGATGCGCGCCATCGCGAGCAGCAGCTCGGCGCCCGTGCGCGCCGGAATCGCGTCGTGATGCACGAGCGGATCGTTGAGATTGGCTTTGACCACCGGCTGAAGGCGCGACAGCAGCGCCGGGTCGATCTTCATCGCCGGGAAGCCCGGATAGACGCGGCTGATCACCTGGCTCAGCGCGAGCATCCATTTCGGCACGTCGCGCCCCGGCGCAAGCGCGGGGCTCGACAGGATCAGACCACTCAGGCGCCGCCCGCTCGCGTCGAGACGTTCGATCGCGTACAGCGCGGCCACCGCGCCACCCATGCTGTGACCCATCAGGAATAGCGGCGCGCAGCTTTGCGCGGCGGCGTCGAGCAGCGCCTGCGCATCGAGCAGGTAGTCGTCGAAGCGTTTCACATAAACGCGCCTGCCGGGCGCGTGGCCGTGGCCGCGCAGATCGATCGCGACGAGTTCGATGCCCGCCGCGTTGAGCCGGTCCGCTACGGCCGCGTAACGGCCGGCATGCTCGGCGAGACCGTGCAGCAGCGCGACCGTCGCCCGTATCGGCCCGTTCGGCTGCCAGCGATACAGTGGCAACTCGATGCCATCGCCGGTCGTGACCGACGCGCGCTGCGGCGCGTCTTTATTAAGACTGCCGGCGCTCGCGCGCACGGTGTGGCTCGGGGAAGTCTGCATGGCGGCAGCCTGTGCGGAAGGGGGTGGCCCGATCATAGTCGCAGCGGCGCGATGCGCGCGAGCTTTGTGCATAACACGCGGCTCTAATGCCCTGTGGTTATGAAAAGATCGGAATTGATTATTAAACGGTATGTCGCCGCTGCTGTAGAATGTCAACCTTAAATCCCAATAAAAGAAACGGCGGCCGCTTGTCGGGAGCACGACGCTCGCCGGCAGCCTCCGCCGTTTTCGTTTGTCCATGATCGAAATACGCAATGTTTCCCAGCGGTTCGCCGGACCCCGGGGCTGGGTCGAGGCGCTGCACAACGTCAATCTGACAATTCCGGCGGGCGAGGTGTTCGGCATCATCGGCCGCAGCGGCGCCGGCAAGAGCACGCTCGTGCGCACGATCAACCTGCTGACGCGCCCATCCGAGGGCAACATCCTCGTCAACGGCCGCGATCTGACGACGCTGCCCGCCGCGCAACTGCGCGACGCGCGTCGCGAGATCGGCATGATCTTCCAGCACTTCAATCTGTTGTCGTCGCGCACCGTGTACGAGAACGTCGCGCTGCCGCTCGAACTGGCCGGCCTGAAGCGCGACGAAATCGAGGCGAACGTGCTGCCGCTGCTCGAGCTCGTCGGTCTGTCGGCGCAGAAAGACCGCTATCCGGCGCAGATCAGCGGCGGGCAGAAGCAGCGTGTGGGTATCGCGCGGGCGCTCGCGAGCAAGCCGAAGGTGCTGCTGTCGGACGAGGCGACCTCCGCTCTCGATCCCGAAACCACGCGCGCCATTCTTGATCTGCTGAAGCGCATCAACCGCGAACTGAACCTGACGGTCGTGCTGATCACTCACCAGATGGACGTGATCAAGCAGGTCTGCGATCGCGTCGCGGTGCTCGACGCGGGCCGCGTCGTCGAACAGGGCAAGGTGATCGAGGTGTTCCTGCAACCGCACCACGAAGTCACGCGCGCGCTGATCGGCGACGTGATTGCGCAAGATTTGCCGCCCGCCATGAAGGCGCGCGTCGCACAGCGCCTGAAGACCGGCAGCGGCCATCTGCTGCGCCTCGCGTTCACCGGTTCGGGCGTCGATCAGCCAATCCTGTCGGAGACGATTCGCCGCTACGAACTCGACTTCAATATCCTGCACGGCCAGATCGATGAAATCCAGGGGCAGGCGTTCGGCTCGCTCGCGGTTCTGGCGGGCGGCGATCCGGCCAAGGTCGCGCAGGCGATCACGTTTCTGCGCGAGCAGGGTGTCGTAGTGGAGGAGCTCTCGCATGTTGAGTGAAATGTTCGATATGTTCGTCCAGTCGTTCTGGGAGACGCTGATCATGGTCGGCATTTCCGGACTGATTGGCGCCGTGGTTGGCGTTCCGCTCGGCGTGCTGCTGTATCTGACCGACCGCCAGGGCGTGCTCGAAAACGTCGCGGTGAATCGCGTGATGGGCGTGATCGTCAATGCGGTGCGCTCCACACCGTTCATCATCCTGCTGGTCGCGGTGATTCCGTTTACGCGGCTCGTCGTCGGGTCGTCGATCGGCACCGCGGCCGCGATCGTGCCGCTGACGATCGCCGCGGCGCCGTTCATCGCGCGTCTGGTCGAGACGGCGCTGCGCGAGGTCGATCGCGGGCTCATCGAGGCGGCCCAGGCGATGGGTGCGACCACCAGCCAGATCGTCTTCAAGGTGCTGCTGCCGGAATCGCTGCCGGGCGTAGTCGCTGGCTTGACGATCACGTTCGTATCGCTGGTCGGCTATTCGGCGATGGCGGGCGCGATCGGCGGCGGTGGTCTTGGCGACCTCGGCATCCGCTACGGCTATCAGCGCTTCCTGCCGGAAGTGATGCTCGCGGTCGTGCTGATCCTGATCGTGTTCGTGCAACTGGTGCAGTCGTTTGGGGATTGGCTCGTGCGTCGTTTGAGCCATAAATAAACAAGGGCGTTCGGAAGCCCGCTAATAGAGATTCGGAAAAGGTCCATCATGCAACGTCGCTTCATTCTCAAGCTGGCTGCCGCGCTCGGCGCGGCAACGCTTTTCGCCACCACCGCGGCGCATGCCGACGACACGATCAAGGTCGGCGTCACCGGCGGCCCGCACGCGCAGATCATGGACGTCGTGAAGACGGTCGCCGCGAAGAACGGCCTCACCATCAAGATCGTCGAATTTTCCGATTACGTGCAGCCGAACGCGGCGCTCGCGAGCGGCGATCTGGACGCGAACAGCTATCAGCACGACCCGTACTTGCAGGCGCAGGTGAAGGACCGTGGCTACAAGCTGATCCGTATCGCCGATACGGTCACGTTCCCGATGGGCATCTACTCGAAGAAGGTGAAGTCGCTCGCCGAACTGCAGCCGGGCGCGAAGATCGCCGTGCCGAACGACCCGACCAACGGCGGCCGCGCGCTTCTGTTGCTGCAGAAGCAGGGCTTGCTGAAGCTGCGCGCCGATGCCGGCCTGAAGGCGACGCCGCTCGACATCGTCGACAATCCGAAGAGGCTGAAGATCGTCGAGCTCGATGCGGCGCAGATTCCGCGTTCGCTGGGCGACGTCGATGCCGCCGCGATCAACACCAACTTCGCGATGGAAGCAGGCCTCAAGCCGAAGCAGGACGCGATCGCCATCGAAGACCCCAAGGGTCCGTACGTGAACGTGATCGCGATTCGCGAAGCGGACAAGAACAAGCCGTGGGTCGCGAAGCTCGTCGCGGCGTACCACTCGCCGGAAGTGAAGCAGTTCGTCGACAGCAAATTCGGCGGCTCGGTGATCACTTCCTGGTGATGCGATGGTCCACGGACCTGGCAGAACACGACGGCAATGCGAAATTAGAGGTCGGAGTCGGAACCCGGGGTTGTCTCCCGGGTTTTTTAGAGATTAAAATAGAACGATCGTTCGATATTGTCGTCAAGCCGCGGAGGAGCGATATCCTTCCGCAAAGCGCCCGCGACACGGCTGCCATGAGGGCAGTCGCTATAATGTTTGTCGGGTTGACGTATTCGTAACTTTGGAGCGTGTGCATGAAAATTCTGGTGCCAGTGAAAAGAGTGGTCGACTACAACGTGAAGGTCCGCGTGAAATCGGACGGCACGGGCGTCGATATTGCGAACGTGAAAATGTCGATGAATCCGTTCGACGAAATCGCGGTTGAAGAAGCCGTGCGTCTGAAGGAAGCGGGCGTCGCGACCGAGGTGATCGCCGTCTCGGCCGGTGTGACGCAGTCGCAGGAAACGCTGCGCACCGCGCTCGCAATCGGCGCGGACCGCGCGATCCTGATCGAATCGAACGAAGACCTGCAGCCGCTGGCCGTTGCCAAGCTGCTCAAGGCGCTGGTCGACAAGGAACAGCCGCAGCTGGTAATCCTCGGCAAACAGGCCATCGACGACGACTCGAATCAGACCGGCCAGATGCTCGCCGCGCTCGCGAACCTGCCGCAGGCGACGTTCGCGTCGAAGGTGGTCGTGGCGGACGGCAAGGCAACGGTGTCGCGCGAAGTGGATGGCGGCGCGGAAACGCTGTCGCTGACGCTGCCGGCCGTGGTCACGACCGATCTGCGCCTGAACGAGCCGCGCTACGTGACGCTGCCGAACATCATGAAGGCCAAGA